>NZ_JBMDIQ010000022.1:0-79518 GCF_057808735.1 Chromobacterium sp. FG89
GCCCCCCCCCCCACCACCAGCAAGATCAGATCGGCGCGCTTCAGCTGCACGAAGGCCTGCTGATTGTCGAGCAGCGCCGGCGCTTCGATCAGCGCCACCTCGCCGGCGGCGACGCGCGCGTCCCCGGCGGCCAGCCGCGCCGGCACGCCGCGCTCGGCCAGCACCCGCAAAAAATGGCCGGCGACGAAGCTGACGCCCTCGCCGCGCCGCGACGACGCCAGGCCGATGACCAGGCCGTCCCGCGCCAGCTTGTCGGCCGGCAACTGGCTGTACAGGCGATAGACGCTGGCCTCGAAGGCCGGCGGCAGGGTCCGCCCCGGCTCCAGCTCCATCAGCGTGCTCCACAGCGGCACGCCGAAACGGCGCTCTACGCCGCCGCCGTCGTGGATGCGTTGGTCCAGCAGATAGCACAGGTAAAGGGCGAACAGGCCCACCGCCAGGCCGGCCGGCACCGCGGCCAGCAGGATGGCCAGGCTCTTGGGAAACACGCGCGCCGGGCTGAAAGTGGCCTGCTCTATCACCGCGATATTGCTGATGCGGCTGTTGTCCAGCTCACGGTCGATGCGCGCCTTTTCCAGACTGTCGCGGTAGAGCAGGTAGTTCTTTTCCGCCACCGCCAGATTGCGTTCCAGCCGCGACAGCTCCGGCTCCACGCCGAGAATGCGCGCGCGCTCGTCCTTCAGCTCGGTGATGGCCTTGTCGTAAGCCGCCACCTTGGCCTTCAGCTCGCCGGCGCGCATGCCGCGCTCCAACTTGCCGCGCTCCAGCAGATTGACGAGATCGCTGGGCGCGCGGTTTTCCGAGCGCTGCACCGTGTCTTTTTCCCGGGCGATCAAGTTCTTAAGCGCGGCGATGTTTTCATCCAGTTCGCGGATGGGCGGCGCGTCCGGCAGATAGGTCTTGAGCTTGTCCAGCCGTTCCAGCTCCAGGCCGTTGAGCTTGAGCTTGAGGTCTTGCCGCGCCGGGTTCAGGCTCAGTTCGCGCTCCTTGACGATTTCGCGCGGCAGCTTGCCGCCGCTGGCCTGGGCGTTGGCGATGCCGCCCTGCATCGCCGTCCACTCCGCCTGATCGGCGCTGCGCGCCGCCTCCAGCTTGTTGAGCTGGTCGGTGAGGCTGTCCAGACGCTCCTTGGAGCTGATGCCGTCGATCTGGCGCAATTGCTGGCCGATCCGCTCCTTGTAGCCGGCGATCTGCTCGGCCAGCTTGCCGCTTTCGGTTTCGTAAAACGCGTACAGGCTTTTGCGCCCCAGCGCGCGGCTGCGCTCGTCGATATACAGCGCCAGCCATTTGTTCAGCACTTGCCGCGCCACCGCCGGATCGTCCCAGCTGAAAGCGATTTCCATCACCGCCGAGCCGCTTTGGTGGCTGACGCTGAATTGCTTTTCCAGCTTGGCGGCCAGCCGCTCCTGCGGCGTCTGCGTTTCCACCACCCCGATCAGGGCCAGCGCGTCGCGCGCGCCGTCCAGCACAGCGCCGGCCGCCTGCTTTAGCCGATGCTTGACGGTTTTCCACCAGCCTTGCGGCGGCGGAGAACGCATCTCGTTCAGGTAGTAGTCGGCCACTTGGTGGATGATGGGGCGGCCGGTCAGCAGCTTTTCCTCGTCGACGATGGGGTCGCGCTGAGTGCTGGGCGCCACCAGCGTCTGACGGTCGGCGTATTCGATCGGCAACGTACTGGTGTCGCGGCCGGGCTTGACCAGCAGCCGCGCTTCGGATTCGTAGCGGGCCGGCAGCAGGAAGGCGCCCAGCGCCGCCACCAGCACGGTGGCGACGAAGGCCCATTTGAACTCGCGCCGGAAGATGAAGAACAGGCGGGCCAGGTCGCGGAAGGAGCGGATTTCTATCATATCGCTATCGCCGGTGCGGACCAGGGGCTAGCCGCCGGCCTTGATGGTGGGGTTGTTCTGGATGTTGACGTTGTTGCTGCCCTTGCCGCCCAGGTCGTAATTCAGTCCTATGCCTATCGCCTTGGAGAAGGGCAGCAGCTGGTTGACGTACATGTCCACGCCTTCCACCGCCTTGCCGATGGCGGACTTGGGCACGAACACGATGTCGCCGCGCTGCAGCATCACCCCGCGCCGTCCGGCGGCCGGGTCCAGCATCCGCGCCAGATCGGTGAAATAAATCTGATACAGGCCGGTCTCGTCCATGCGCAGCAGCGCCACGTGCTCGCTGTCGGCGGACGGCAGCACGCCGCCGGCGCCTATCACCGCCTGTTCGATGCTGGCGGCGGCGCTCAGCTCGAAGGCGGACGGATTGCGCACCGCGCCGCCGACGAAGACGCGGTTGCCCGGCGCGATGGCGATGTTGACGGTGACTTGCGGCTGGCGGTACAGCGCGGACAGCCGCTCGGTGATCTCCGCCCCTATCTCCTCCGGCGTGCGGCCGCCGCCGCGGACCAGGCCGGCGTTGGGATAGGAAAAGCTGCCGTCCGGGCGCACGAAGAACAGCGCCATCTCGTCTTTTTCCGCCGGGGATTGCGCGTCGCGGACGATGCGCAGGGTGTCGCCGTTCATCACCCGCGTCGTCGGCGGCGGCAATTGGCTGATGTCGCGCAGCGCCAGCCGCCGCGCTTCCACGGTCTTGGCGTCCGGCAGCGCGATGGTGCTGGGGGTGGAACAGGCCGTCAGTCCGCCCAAAAGGGCGGACAACAAGACGGCGGCGAGCTTGGCGGTGGTCATCGCGTTCATTTCCAGTAAGCGGGGAACATGCTGAGGCGGCGCTTGAGCGCGCGCGGCAGCCAGCGTTCGACATGGCCCAGCCGGTAGCCGGCCAGCTTGAGCGCGCAGCGCAGCAACACTTCGGACTGCCGCCAGGGCTGGCCGGCGCGGCGAACCGTCTCCAGTTCCGAGCGCACAAAGCGCCGCCCTTCCGCGCCGGCGCGGCCGAAGCGTTCGGCGATCCAGCGCTCGCGGCCGTAAAACACGCCGATGTCGAAATAACGGCGCATTTCCTCCCACAGCCCGTAATCGTGGGAATGGTGGACGCAGGCGGCGGCTTCGTAGCGCACCGACCAGCCGGCCAGCAGCATGCGGCCGGCGACGTGGGCGTCTTCGGAGCCGATCACGTCCACGGGGAAACCGCCCACCCCGCGCAGCGCCTCGCGGCGATAAGCGGCGAAGGAGTCCGAGCTGAAACAGGTCTTGATGCCCAGCTCGGCGGCGTCGGCCAGCCGCTTGGTGCGGCTGAACGGCGGATAATTGAAGCGGCGCGCGTGCGCGCCCAGCAAGCCGGCGTCCGGCTGCGGCAGTTGACGGCCGTAGGCGACGCCGATGTCGTCCTCCGCCAGCAGCGCGTCGCGCAAGCGGCGCAGGGCGTCGGGGCCGGCGGGAATGGCGTCCTGGGTCAGATAGATCAGCACTTTGGCGTCGGTCAGCTCGCTGGCCAGCCGGCGGGTGCCGCCGTGATTGAAGTCCGCGGCGCGCACCGGCACCACGCTGGCGCCGGCGGCCAGCAGGCGCGCCCGGCTGCCGTCGCTGGACTCGCTGTCCAGCACCAGCCATTCGTCCGGGCGCAGGCTTTGCGCCGCCAGCGCCGGCAGCAGCCGGTCCAGATGGCGGCCGGCGTTGCGCACCGGCAGGATCAGCGCGGTTCGGCTCACGGCGCGGCCTCCGAACGGCCGTAGTCGTCGGCGAAGCGCACGATGTCGTCCTCGCCCAGGTATTCGCCGCTCTGCACCTCGATCAACACCAGGTCGATCAGGCCGGGATTGCTCAATCTATGGGTTTCGCCGGCGGGAATGAAGGTGGATTCATTGGTGTGCAGCAAGCGCTCTTCTTGGCCGTGGGTCACCATCGCCGTGCCGCTGACCACGATCCAGTGCTCGCTGCGGTGATGATGCATCTGCAAGGACAGCGCCGCGCCGGGCTTCACCACAATGCGCTTGATCTTGTAGCGCTCGCTGTCCGCCAGCACGGTGTAATGGCCCCAGGGCCGCTGCGAGCTCAGGTGCAGCCGCCAGGCCGGGTGGTTCTGCTCCTGCAGCCGCCGCGCCAGCTCCCTCACGTCCTGGCTGCGCTCGCGCTTGGCCACCAACAAGGCGTCCGGAGTGTCCACCACCGCCAGATTGTCCACGCCCAGCATCGCGATCAGCCGGCCGCGGCTCTGGATGAAGCAATCCCGGCTGTCCCGCAGCAAGGCGTCGCCGCTGACGCGGTTGCCGTCCGCGTCGGCCGGGAACTGCTCGGCCAGGCTGTCCCAGTTGCCGATATCGCTCCAGCCCAGCTCGCAGCGCACCACCGCCGCGGCGCGGGTATGCTCCATCACCGCGTAGTCGATGGAAATATCCGGGCAGCGGCCGAAGCGCTCATGCTCAAGCGCGCGCAGCCTGTGGTCCGCGTGCGGGGACGCCGGGCTGTGCGCCAGGCAGTCCCGCACCGCCGCCAGCACCTGGGGCGCGTGTTCGGCCAGTTCTGCGCACAGCGCGGCGGCGGAAAAACAGAACATGCCGCTGTTCCACAGATGACGGCCGCCGGCCAGATAGCTCTCGGCGGCGGCGCGGTCCGGCTTTTCCACGAAACGCGCCACCTCCTGGCCGTCGACGCCGATCGCCGCGCCGGCCTCGATATAGCCGAAGCCGGTTTCCGCGCGGCTGGGCGTCAGGCCGAAAACGACGATGCGGCCGGCGGCGGCCAGCCGCACGGCCTTCTCCACCGCGGCGGCGAAAGCGGCTTCGTCGGCGATCAGATGATCCGCCGGCAACGCCAGCAGCAGCGGATCGGCCTCCGGCTCGCGCTCCAGCAGGTCCGCGGCGGCCGCCGCCAGCGCCGGCGCGGTGTTGCGCCCTTCCGGCTCCAGCAGCAGCTCCAGCGCCAGTCCACCGGCGTTGACCGCCCGGCATTCGTCCAGGGTGCGCAGCTGCGCCTGCTGATTGGTGATGATCATCACCCGTTTCACCCCCGGCAGGCGCGCGGCGCGCAGAAAGGCTTTCTGCAACAGGCTCTGATCGTCGGCCAGCCGGATGAAGGGCTTGGGAAACGCTTGCCGGGACACCGGCCACAAACGGGTGCCGGCGCCGCCGGACACGATGCAGGGAATCAGTTCTGGTCTTGGGCTTTGCATGGCGGCCTCAATAGGCTTCGTCGGCCGAGAGCACGGCCGGCAGGGTGCGGATCAGGATGTAGGCGTCGAACCACAGCGACCAGTTCTCGATGTATTCGAGATCGTGCGCCACCCGGCGCTCTATCTTGGTCAGCGTGTCGGTCTCGCCGCGGTAGCCGTTGACCTGGGCCCAGCCGGTAATGCCCGGCTTGACCCGGTGGCGGGCGGAATATTCCGCCACCGCGTCCTCAAACAAGACGCCGGCGGCCTTGGTGGCGGTGGCGTGCGGACGCGGCCCCACCATGGACATGCTGCCGCCCAGCACATTGAGCAATTGCGGCAACTCGTCCAGGCTGGTCTTGCGGATGAAACGGCCGACGCGGGTCACGCGCGGATCGCGGCGGGTGGTTTGCGCCTCGGCGTCCGCGTCGGCCTGCTCCACGTACATGGAGCGGAATTTGTAGACCTCGATCAGGCGGTTGTTGTAGCCGTAGCGCCGCTGCCGGAACAACACCGGCCCCGGCGAGTCCAGCTTGATCGCCGCGGAGATCAACAACATCAGCGGCGCGGCCAGCGTCAGCGCGCAAGCGGCCAGCAACACGTCCTCGCAGCGCTTGAGCAAGGGCGACCAGCCCTTGAGCGGCCGCTCGGAAATATTGAACATGGGCAGCCCGGCCACCGCGCTCACCCGATGATGGGCGTGCCGCAAGCCCGCCATGTCCGGCGCCAGCAGCACCGTCACCGGCAAGCGCCGCAGCAGGCTGACCAAATCCCCCATCCGCTTGACCGCCGCCCAGGGCAGCGCCACCAGGATTTGCTGCACCTCGCCCTCGCGCACCATCGCCTCCAGCCGCTGCATGCCGCCCAAATAGGGCAGGCCGGCCATCGCGTGCTGCAAACGGTCGGAGCGGTCGTCGACAAAACCAATCACGCAAGCGCGGATGTCCGCGTTCTCCCGCAGGAAACCGGCCAGCAAGTGGCCGCTGGCGGTACAGCCCAGAATCACCGTGCGCTGCAGGCCCACGCCGCGGCGCACCAGCCGGCGGCACCAGACATGCACCAGCAAGCGCTGCGACAGCAAGAGCGTCAGCGTCGCCGCGAACCAGACCGGCCACAGCCGGTCCGGCAAGGCCGCCAGCGCCGGCGACAGCCCGCGCGCCAGCCACAAGACCGCAAACAGCAGCGCGCACGCCGCGGCCAAGGGCCGCAAACGCAACTGACGCAGAAACATGCCGCCGCCGTAGACGCCAAAGGCCTGAAAAGACAGCAAGGCCAGGACGCCGGCAAGCAGCAAGACCTGTACGGCCTGCCCGCGGGCCTCCGCCGAAACCGGCTCAAGCAGCAGCAAAACGCAGCCGGGCGCCAACACCATCGCCAAATGCGTCAGCCGAGCCAGCAGCCGCAGATAGGTCAAGGTCTCGGGGTAGAACTGCACCAAGCTGTCCACATTGCGAATTCGCATCACATAAACCGTTAAGTTTAATTTGCTTAAACAAAAACGCCTTTTCAGTTTAAAATTTTGCTTAAATGTCTTTAAATCTTTTACGCAATATCGCAGCAAAGCTTCTCCGACGCAACCAGATTTGCGTTACAGTTTGAAATCTGTTGTCAAAAAGAATGTAAAGCGGGCGCTCAAGCTGACTGCGCGGCGATTTATCGATTAAAATCACGACATCACCCCAGAAGGAACGATGCGATGTATCAGTCCGATTTCACCCAATTCATCAACGGCTTCCTGGAAGAACATCCGGAAGTGGACAGCCAGCGCCGCGAACTGCGCCTGACCCTGTGGGATCGTCAAGTGAACGCCGACGACCAGGAACGCTGGAAAGAATCCCGCGTGCCGCAGCAGCCCTATGTTTACCAGCCGGAATAAGCCCGGCTCCCCGCCTGACCCGACGCCCGCGCCGCGGGCGTTTCCGATTGCACTGCACACCCCATGACCAGCCGCACCGTGGCGCTAGACGGCGCCTTGCACGATTACCTGCTGAACATCAGCCTCAGCGAACACCCGGTGATGCGCGATCTGCGCGAATTCACCGCCACCCACCGCATGGCCAAAATGCAGATCGCGCCGGAACAGGGCCAGTTCATGGCCTGGCTGGCGCAGCTGATAGGCGCGCGCCGCTATCTGGAGATCGGCGTATTCACCGGTTACAGCGCGCTGGCGGTGACGCTGGCGATGCCGGAAGACGGCCGCACGCTGGCCTGCGACGTCAGCGAAACCTTCACCGCCGTCGCCCGCGACTACTGGGCCCGCGCCGGCGTCGCCGAGCGCATCGAACTGGTGTTGCAACCGGCGCTCGCCACCTTGCGCGAGCAGCTGGACGCCGGCCAGGCCGGTCAGTACGACCTGGCCTTCATCGACGCGGACAAGCCTGCCTACCGCGACTATTACGAAGCCTGCCTGCAGCTGGTGCGCCCCGGCGGCGTGATCGCCATCGACAATATTTTCCTGTCCGGCCGCGTGGTGGAGCCCAAGCCGGAAGACCCGCCCGGCGTGCATCTGATGCACGACTTCAACGCCGGCCTGAAGCACGACCCGCGCATCCGCATGTGCGTGCTGCCGGTGGGGGACGGGCTGACCCTGTGCACGCGGCTGGCCTGAGCCCCACAGGCGACCGTGGCCATGAACTTTTCATGATCCGCCGCGGTCTGATCCGCTTCCCCCGGACACCTAGACCGGAGCCCGGTGTATCATGACCGCTTGCCAACGCTAACAGACGCTCCATGCTCAATCGCCGTCCCCGCCGCCAGATGAACCAGATGAACGTCGTGCCTTACATCGACGTGATGCTGGTGCTGCTGGTCATCTTCATGGTGACCGCGCCGATGTTCACGCCCGGCGTGATCGAAGTGCCCAGCGTGTCCCAGGCCGCCAGCATCGACACCCGTCCGCTGGAAGTGACCGTGGACGCCCAGGGCAAGATCCAACTGATAGACAACGACCGCAAGACCGACGTCGCCTCCGTCGCCGACCTTGCGGTGCAAATCCAGGCCTTGGGCGCGGCCGAACGCCCGGTGGCCATCTCCGCCGACGCCAACCTCAAGTACGCCGAAGTGGTGCAGATCGCCGACAAACTCCACCAGGCCGGCGTCAAGCGCGTGGCGCTGACGGTCAAGCAGCAGAAGCAGGGATGATGGCCGCAGTGTCCACCTCGCCGCGTCCTTGGTCGCTGATCGTTTCGGTACTGCTGCACGTCGCCGTGGTCGGCCTGCTGCTGTGGGGCGGCTTCCATTCCCAAACCCTGCAGGAACAGGCGCCGGTGGCGCTGGAGCTGTGGACCACCGCGCCGCCACCGCCCGCGCCGACCGCGGTGGCCGAACCCAAGCCCGCGCCGGTGGCGGAACCGCCGCGCCCCGCCGTGGCCGAGCCGCCGGCCGACGTCAACTTGGGCCGCGACAAGAAACCGCCGGAACCGCCCAAGCTCAAACCGGAACCCAAGCCCGAGCCTAAACCGGAGCCCAAGCCGGAACCGGCGAAGAAGCCCGAAGCGAAAAAAGCGGACAAGCCCGCCGAGAAAAAACCGGAGGCCAAAGCGCCGCCGGCGCCGGCCGCCAAACCGCAGGCCAAGCCCAAACCGTCCAAAACCTACAACCCGGAAGCCGACGACCTGTTGGCCAGCCTGGACAGCCCGCGCACCAGCGGCAAGGCCAATGCGCGCAGCGATCAGGCCGGTTCGCCCAACGGCGTGGCCGGCGGCGCGGCCAACGGCTCGTCGACGGCCAAGGCCGGCTGGATCAGCCGGGTCAAGGCCAAAGTCACCCCGCTGGTGCAAGTGCCGCCGGAACTGAGCGGCAACCCCAAAGTGGTGTTGCAGGTCAGCCTGCTGCCCTCGCTGGAAGTGAACCGGGTGCAGCTGCTGCAAAGCAGCGGCAGCAAGGCTTACGACGACGCGGTGCAAAGGGCGATCTGGGAAGCGAAAACCTTCCCGGCGCTGCCGCCCGGCGCCAATTTCAACGATGGCTACCGGCAGTTCAAGATGGAGTTCCGGCCCAAGTCATAAGGCGGACCAAACACAAGCCATGATGGACCGGCTGCGGCGTCGCCTCATGCCGATAGACTGATTCGAGGGAACTAATGTCCAGCTTCAAAACTCTGTTGAATATGCTGCTCGTCACGCTGGGCCTGATGGCCGCAGGCGGCGCGCAAGCGGAAATGACCATCGAGATCGTCGGCGGCGGGGCCAATCGCCACGCCATCGCCATCGCGCCGTTCAAGGACGAAGCCAACGCCCAGGGCGGCCTGAGCCCGGTGATCAAGAACGATCTGACGATTTCCGGCGTCTTCCGCATGGTGGACGCCGCCGGCGTGGCCAATACGCCGTTTGAGCCCGCCGACATCCGCTACCCGCTGTGGCAGGCCGCCGGCGCGCAGTCCGTCGCCATCGGCAAAGTGGAGGCGGCGAGCGGCGGACAGTTGAAAATCAGTTTCCGGCTGATGGACGTCGCGCAGAAGAAGCAGCTGACCGGCGGCGAATTCACCGTCACCCCGGACCGCACACGCCAGGTGGCGCACGCGATCGCCGACATGATCTACGAGGCGATCACCGGCCAGAAAGGCTTCTTCAACACCCGCATCGTTTACGTGCTGAAGACCGGCGGCAGCTATCTCTTGCAAGTGGCGGACGTGGACGGCGGACGCGCCCAGACCATTCTGCGCTCCAGGGAGCCCATCATCTCCCCCAGTTGGAGCCCGGACGGCGGACGCATCGCCTATGTGTCGTTTGAAAGCAAGAAGCCGGTGGTCTGGGTGCAGAGCCTGGCCACCGGCCAGCGTTTCGCCGCCGCCAACTTCAAGGGCAGCAATTCCGCGCCGGCCTGGAGCCCGGACGGCGGCAAGCTGGCGGTGGTGCTGACCACCAGCGGCAATTCGCAGATTTACGTGATCAACGCCAACGGCGGCGGCGGCGGCGCGCGCAGGCTGATGTACAACGGCGGCATCGACACCGAGCCCACATGGAGCCCGGACGGCGGCAGCTTGTACTTTGTCTCCGACCGCGCCGGCGGCCCGCAGATTTACCGCGTGTCCGCCGATGGCGGCAACGCCCAGCGCGTCACCTGGGAAGGACGCTACAACGTGTCGCCCAAGGTGTCGCCGGACGGCAAGACCCTGAGTTACATCCGTCGCGAGGGAGGCAACTTCCGCGTGATGGCGCAAGACCTGGCCACCAACGACAGCCGCGCGCTGTCGGACAGCGGCTACAACGAACGCCCAAGCTTCGCCCCCAACGGCCGCATGGTGCTGTACGCCAGCGACGCCGGCGGCAAGAGCGTGTTGTACGCCGCCACCACGGATGGCAGCAGCAAAGTGAAATTGGCCGTGATCAACGGCGATGTACAGGACCCGGCTTGGGGCCCATTTAATCGTCCTTAATTGGAGCTATTGATATGAACTGGAAACAACTCGTCCTCGGCACCGCCACCGTTACCCTGCTGGCCGCCTGCGCCAGCACCAAACCGGCTGACACCACCGCCGGCACCCAGCAGCCCACCACGCCGCAGACCACCGCGCCGGTGGACACCGGCAGCGGCAACCAGAACCAGGTGTCCGTGGATCCCTTGAACGATCCCAACAGCCCGCTGGCCAAGCGCAGCGTCTACTTCGGCTTCGACTCCTCCTCCGTTGACGCCAGCGGCAAGCCGGTAGTGGAAACCCACTCCGCCTACCTGAAGCAGAACGCTGACAAAAAAGTCATCATCCAGGGCAACACCGACGCCCGCGGCAGCCGCGAATACAACCTGGCCCTGGGTCAGCGTCGCGCCGAAAGCGTGAAAAAGGCGATGGAAGTGCTGGGCGCCAAGGAAAGCCAGCTGGAAGCGGTCAGCTTCGGCAAGGAAAAACCGCGCGCCACCGGCAACACCGACGCGGACTTCGCCGAGAACCGTCGCGCCGACATCGTGTACCAAGGCCACTAAGCCCAAACCGCCGGCCCGACTCAGGGCCGGCTTTTACAGCCGGACATCGGGCGGATGCGTTTTCACGCGCTTGCCGTTAAGATATCCGGCTGTATTCATTGCCACCCACCTTACAAGCGTCGTCCCCTCCGGGCCGGACGGCGGGACATCCCGGGACAACCATGAAACGGCTCACCCTCTGCAGCGCGCTCTTGCTGGTTCTCACCGGCTGCGCCACCACCGGCGATCTGGAAGAAACCCGCCGCCAGCTGGACCAAGTCAACCGCCAGGCGTCCACCCGGCTCAATGAAGTGGAAAGCAAGCTTTCCAATGAAAAGCTGTTGGAAATGGTCAGCCAGCTGGAAGCGATGAAGGCCGAAGTGGCCAAGCTGCGCGGCGACGTGGAAGTGCTGAACTACAATCTGCAAACCACGCAGAAGCGCCAGAACGATCTGTACAACGATCTGGACGGCCGATTGGGCCATCTGGAAAACAGCGGCGCCAAGCCCATGCCCGCCACGCACGGCGACGCGGCCTCCGGCTCCGCGGACGGCGGCGCCGCCACCAGCCCGGATTACGACAAGGCGCTGAACCTGCTGCGCGCTCGCGACTTCGCCAAAGCCGCCGACGCGCTGCGCGGCTTCATCGAACAAAACCCGCAAGCGCCGCAAGTGGCGGAAGCCACTTACTGGCTGGGCGTATCCCACACCGCGCTGCGCCAATACGACGCCGCCATCGACATCCATCGCCGCTTCGTCGAGCAGTTTCCGGACAACCACTTCGCGCCGGAAGCCCTGCGCAATATCGGCAATTGCCAGCGCGACCTAGGCCAAATGGACCAGGCCAAAGCCACTTACAAACGCCTGATCAAACTGTATCCCAAGACGGACTCCGCCCAAAAAGCGCGCCAACAACTGGCAAAAATGTAACACCCCGGCCGGCTCCCCTCCGGCCGTCATGCCCCATTTTGAAGCCAGCCCGCCGCGGCTGGCTTTGTCTTCCGCGTCGTTTCCGTCGCCGGCAAATAGCTGATTTTTCAATAAAAAATTAAAACACAAATAATTATAACCAATGGTTATCCGCTCGCCGCACCAAAATGGCGCAGCGCTCCGCCTCCCCCTCCCTCCGCCGCCTCCGCTCCCGCTTGCCTTATCCATGCGTTTTCTCTACCAAACATGCTTATCGCATGACAATATATTCGTTCTGGGTTTAAACCCAGGATAAAAATACAAACGACAAGATCTACAAAGGAGTTACCCGTGATGAGAACCACACAAGCAAGCGGAACCCAATGGTTCCGGCTTGGCGCTATCGCCGTGGGCGTAGCGCTGATCGGCGGCCTGTCCGGCTGCGAAGACGACGGCAGCGGCAGCCAGCCCGGCGACGGCTCCAGCCATCATGGCGGCAGCGGCCGCCTGGCGGTGGACATCTTCGGCAACCGCGGCGGCGTGCTGACCGCGGTGCCCAGCGGCCTGTGCCTGGGCCAGCCCCGCGTGCAATGGAGCAACGGCGCCCGCGGCTTCAGCGCCGAAGACAGCGCGCCGGACCAGCCGCTGACCGCCACCGTCAGCTGCGCGCTGACCAGCGCCAGCCAGACCCTGGTGCCGCAGAACGTGTTCAGCGCGCCGTCGGTGTTCGCCGTGCTCAAGGCGGACCGCACGCTGGCGGTCTGGGGCAGCCGCCGCCTGGGCGGCGACACCTCCGCCCTGCCCGCCCAACCCAAGGACGTGGTGGCGGTGGCCGGCAATGAACGCGCGATGGCCGCGCTGCAGGCCGACGGCACCGTCGTCGGCTGGGGCCGCGCCGGCTCCGGCGCCAGTTTCGCCGGCCCGGTGGGCGTAGGCAGCGCCGACGCCACCTCCCCGGTGGCGCCGCTGGGCAAGATCGCCAAGCTGTGGCCCACCAAACGCGGCTTCGTCGCGCTCAACGGCGACGGCAGCGCCACCAGCTGGGGCAATATCGAAACCACCTTCGACGGCAGCGGCGGCTCCAAATCCATCTCCTCCTACTTCGACGCCGCCCGACTGGCCGCGCTGAAGGACGTCGCCAGCGTCAGCCACAATCTGGGCGCGGTGGCGGTGCTGAAGAAGGACGGCAGCGTGCTCGCCTTCGGCGATCCCAATTCCGGCGGCGACGCCTCGCCGCTGGCCGCCAAACTCAACAATGTGGCCAGCATCGCCGCCACCGATTACAACTTCGCCGCGCTGAAAAAAGACGGCAGCGTGGTGGTGTGGGGCCTGAACTGGGACGGCCAGACCAGCGACTACTACGACGGCAGCGAGCCCATGCCCGCCGGCGTCAGCGCCGTGCAGACCAACCTCAACGTCTTCGCCGCGCTGAAGCAGGACGGCTCGGTGGCCACCATAGGCAGCGCCTATTTCGACCGCGGCGCCGACACCGGCCCGGTGGCCGGCAACCTGGCCGGCGTGGCCAAGCTCTACGCCAGCAAGACCGCCTTCGCCGCCTTGCGCAAGGACGGCAGCGTGGTCACCTGGGGCGACAGCGCCCGCAACGACGCCAGCGGCGTGCAACACCAGCTCAACCGCGTGCGCGCCATCGCCTCCACCGAACTGGCCTTCGCCGCGCTGCGTCAGGACGGCAGCGTCGTGACCTGGGGCGACGAACTGCGCGGCGGCGACAGCAGCGCGGTGCGGCACCGCCTGCGCGATGTGGTGGCCGTGTTCGCCAACGACTACGCCTTCGCCGCCTTGAAGGCCGACGGCAGCGTGGTCACCTGGGGCGCGCCCACCCACGGCGGCGACAGCTCCGCCGTCCGCTCGCGCCTGGTCAATATCCGCGCCATTTACAGCACTCCGCTCGGCGGCTTCCTCGCCGTGGCCAAGGACGGCAAGTTCGTCGCCTGGGGCAGCCCGTCCGCCGGCGGCAATGCCCCGGCCGGCCTCGCCGCCATCCCCTACGTCAAGAACTAAGCCGTCGCCGCATTGGAGCAATAACACATGAACCGCAAAACCTCGCTGTCCCTGCTGACCGCCGCGCTGCTGGCCGGCGCCGGCGCCGACATCGCCGCCGCGGCGCCCTCCGCCGCCGGCATCACCGGCATCATCGTCAAATACCACAGCGTCTCCCAGCTGCAACTGACCCAGGCTCGCATCGCCAACGGCGGCCGCGCCCCGTCCAGCCGCCCGGCGGATTTCGCCGCCCGCACCCAACGCGTGCAGCAACTGAGCGGCAGCCCGCTGCAATTCCATCACCAGATGGGCACCGGCGCCTACGTCTATCAAAGCGGCAAGGCGATGAGCGTGGCCGAGGCCCAGACCCTGGCGCGCAAGATCCAGCAAGACCCGGCGGTGGAATACGCCGAGCCGGACTTCGTCATGAGCCCCAACTACCTGCCCAGCAGCCCGCTCTACGCGGCCAAGCAATGGGATATGCAGGCCAGCGCCGGTGAGCCGGGCGCGATGAACCTGCCCGCCGCCTGGGACCTGTCGCTGGGCGCCGGCGTCACCGTGGCGGTGCTGGACACCGGCTATCGTCCGCACGCCGACCTCAAGCCCAATCTGCTGGAACCGGGCTACAACTTCATCTCCGATCCCAAGCGCGCGCGCCTGCCGGCGGTGGCGCAGACCAATGCCGACGGCAGCCCGCTGCTGGACAGCAACGGCCAACCGGTGCAAAACGCGCGCACCAACAACGGCCTGGATCAGGGCGATTACAGCGACGGCAGCCTGTGCCGCGCCGGCAACAGCAGCTGGCACGGCACTCACGTGGCCGGCACCATCGCCGCGGCCGCCGGCGACGCCAACGGCCTGACCGGCGTGGCGCCCAAATCCAAGCTGCTGCCGCTGCGCGTGCTGGGCCAATGCGGCGGTGCCAGCTCGGACATCGCCGACGCCATGCTGTGGGCGGTGGGCGCCACCGTGCCCGGCGCGCCGGTCAACGCCAATGTGGCGCGGGTGCTGAGCATGTCGCTGGGCGGCGCCCAGCCGTGCAGCCGCACCTATCGCGACGCCATCCAGCAGGTCAACGCCCGCAACGGCGTGGTGGTGGTGGCCGCCGGCAACGCGATGAAGAACGTGCGCAACACCAACCCGGCCAGCTGCCCCGGCGTGATCACCGTCGCTTCCAACGGCAAGTCCGGCGGCATCGCCTCCTACTCCAACTACGGCGCGATCACCACCGTCACCGCGCCGGGCGGCGATCTCAACATCGGCGACCCCGGCATCTACTCCACGCTGAACAGCGGCGCCACCGTGCCGGGCGCGGACAGCTACGCCGCCTTCCAGGGCACCTCCATGGCCACGCCCCACGTGGCCGGCCTGGTGGCGCTGATGCTGTCCTCCAACCCCAGCCTCAACTGGAAAGCGGTGCGCAACATCCTGATCAAGACCGCCCGCCAACCGGCGGCGGATTGCGAAGGTTGCTCCGCCGGCATCACCGACGCGGCGGCGGCGGTGCGCGCGGCCAAAGCCAACTAAGCCGGCCGGCGGTCGGCGCCCCGGCGCCGGCCGCCGGTTCGCTTGCGGCTTCCTTTCCCTGCACACCGGGAGCCTGCCGCCGCGGCTCTGGCCCAAAACCAGACGGCGGCGGCTTTTTTCTCAACGCTTTCAGGGCGCGCTTACGATCTCGCGAACCAAGACATGACATGGCGTTGCGGCGGGGAAAGCGGAATGCGCACACGGTACACGAGCATTTTGAATGCCATACTCACCGTGCCACGTCTCACGACGCGCAGCAGATCGTAAACAGGTTCTTAGGTATCATTCAGTATCCAAACCCATCCCGCCGCGAGCCCGCCATGCCTCTGCCCACCCCGCCCCTGCCGGATTCCCTATCCCTTGCCGCCTTCCTCCTATTGGCCCTGGCCCTGCTGGCCGAAAGCCTGCGCCTGCGCTGGCCCTCCCGCCTGGCCGCGCTCAGCAGCGCCGGCGTCGCCGTCGCCTGCGGCCTGGTGCAGCCCTTGGGCGCCGCGGCCCTCCTCGCCGCCCTCGCCGTCAGCCTGGCCGCGCGCCACTACCGGCGGCCGGAGCTGTGGCTGGTCTGGATCGCGCTGCTGCTGGCGCTGGCGCTGCACGCCTTGCCCGGCTTCGACAACCCCTTGCTGTGGCAGGGCCTGAGCACGCCGAACAGCGCGCCCTACCGGCTGTACTGGAGTTACGACAAGGGCGCCGCCGGCTGGCTGCTCTTGATAGTGCTGGCCGCCAGCCCGCAAGTGGAACGGCGCTGGGGCCCGGCGGCGGCCGGCGTCGGCGCGCTGCTGCTGCTGGTCGTGCTGGGCCTGGCCAGCGTGGCCGGCGTCATCGCCTGGGCGCCGAAATGGCCGCATTGGCTGCTGCCCTGGCTGTTCGCCAACTTCTTCCTGGTTTCGCTGGCGGAGGAAGCCTTCTTCCGCGCCGGCCTGCAACGCTGGCTGGAGTTGCGCACCGAACCCTTTCCCGCCCTAATGGCCGCCGCGGTGGCCTTCGGCCTGGTCCACGTCGCCGGCGGCTGGGTCTGGGTGGGGCTCGCCACCCTGGCCGGCCTGGGTTACGGCCTGGTCTACGCCGCCACCCGCCAGGTCTTGTGGGCGGTGCTGGCCCATGTCGCCTTCAACGCTGTGCACCTGATTCTGTTCACTTATCCGCGGCTGATGTGATATGCCCTAAGTACCTTGATGTCAAAATAAAAAACCATAACGGCAGCAGGCCCCAATCGGGTAAAATCCCGGCTTTAGCCTCAACCAGCGAGCTTCTCCGCCATGATTGAAGTCGGCATCGTGATGGGTAGCAACAGCGATTGGGAAGTCATGCAGAACGCCGCCCGCGTGCTCAAAGACTTCGGCATCGCCTGTGAAACCCGCGTCGTCTCCGCCCACCGTACTCCCGACCTGCTGTTCCAATACGCAGAAACCGCTGCCGAGCGTGGCCTGAAGGCCATCATCGCCGGCGCCGGCGGCGCCGCCCACCTGCCGGGCATGCTGGCCGCCAAGACCCATGTGCCGGTGCTGGGCGTGCCGGTGCCGTCCAAATACCTGCGCGGCGAGGATTCCCTGCTCTCCATCGTGCAAATGCCCAAGGGCATCCCGGTGGCCACCTTCGCCATCGGCGAGGCCGGCGCCGCCAACGCCGCGCTGTTCGCCGTGGCCATGCTGGCCGCCACCCGCCCGGAACTGGCGGAACAACTGATCGCCTTCCGCCGCAAGCAAGAAGAAACCGTGCTGGCGATGACCCTGCCGGAGATCGAATAATGGCCGCCATCCTGCCCCCGGCGATGCTGGGCATCCTGGGCGGCGGCCAGTTGGGCCGCATGTTCGCCGTCGCCGCCAAGACCATGGGCTACCGCGTCACCGTGCTGGACCCGGACGAAGCCGCGCCGGCGGCGGACTTCGCCGACCGCCACCTGTGCGCGCCGTTCAACGATCCCGCCGCGCTGGAAGACCTGGCCAAGAGCTGCGCCGCCGTCACCACCGAATTCGAGAACGTCAACGCCGACGCGATGCGCCTGCTGGCCAAGACCACCCGCGTGTCCCCGTCCGGCGACTGCGTCGCCATCGCCCAGGACCGCATCGCGGAAAAAGCCTGGATCGCCAAGGCCGGCCTGCCCACCGCGCCCTATCTGGCCATCCAGAGCGTGGAAGACATCCAGGTCGAACTCTCGCCCTATCTGCCCGGCATCCTGAAAACCGCGCGTCTGGGCTACGACGGCAAAGGCCAGGTGCGGGTGAGCACCGCGGCCGAGGCGCGCGCCGCCTACGCCAATCTGGGCGGACAGGCCTGCGTGCTGGAAAAAATGCTGGACCTGCAGCTGGAAGTGTCCGCCATCGTCACCCGAGTCAGCGCCACCCAGAGCGCGGTGTTCCCGGTGGCCGAGAACATCCACGCCGACGGCATCCTGGACGAATCCATCGTGCCGGCGCGCATCAAGCCGGCGCTGGCGGCCGAAGCGCAAGCCATGGCGATGCGGCTGGCCGAGGCACTGGACTACGTTGGCGTGCTGGCGGTGGAATTCTTCGTGCTGGCCGACGACAGCCTGGTGGTCAACGAGATCGCGCCGCGGCCGCACAACTCCGGCCATTACACGCTCACCGCCTGCCTGACCGACCAGTTCCAGCAACAGGTGCGCGCGATGTGCGGCCTGCTGCCGGGCCGCACCGACCTGCTCAGCCCGGTGGTGATGGTCAATCTGCTGGGCGATGTGTGGAAGGACAACGGCGCCCAGCCCAATTGGGACGTGCTGGCGGAAGCGCCCAACGCCCAACTGCATCTGTACGGCAAGAAAAGCGCGCGCCCCGGCCGCAAGATGGGCCACTTCAATGTGATGGCGGCTACGGCCGACGAAGCCTTGGATCAGGCCCGGGCCTTGAAGGATACCTTGTAAGCAGATGGCGAAGCTTTCCGGCTTCGCCATTTTTTCGCCATGAAGCTGAACGGACTGAATCACCTGACCCTGGCGGTGCGCGATCTGGAGCGCGCCTGGGACTTCTACGCCCTCACCCTGGGTTGCCAGCCCCATGCGCGCTGGGACGGCGGCGGCTACCTGAGCCTGGACGGCCTGTGGCTGTGCCTGTCCTTGGACCCGGCCGCCGCACCAGCCCCCGGCTACACCCACTACGCCTTCGGCGTGGACGCCGCCGACTTCCCGGCCTGGCGCGAACGCCTGGCCGCCGCCGGCGTCCGCCAATGGCGGGACAACCGCAGCGAAGGCGACTCGCTCTACTTCCTGGACCCGGACGGCCATCAACTGGAACTGCACGTCGGTACGCTGGCCTCGCGGCTGGCCGCCTGCCGCGCCCGGCCTTACGCCGGCATGCGCTTCTTCGACGAGGCGCCGGCATGAACGCCGACATCGCCGCGCTGCGCGCCGGACTGAGCGCCGCCGCCGTCCCGGAACAGGCCGCGCCGATGCGCGCCTATATGCGCGAGCAGTTCGACTTTCTCGGCGTGCCCACGCCGGCGCGCCGCAAGGTCTCCACGCCCTGGATCCGCGCGCTGAAGACCCAAACCGCGGAATACTGCCTGGAACTGGCCGAACAACTGTGGCGGCAGCCGGAACGCGAATTCCAATACGCGGCGGTGGACCTGCTGACCGCGCGCGCCGAGGCACTGCCGGCCGCCAGCCTGCCGCGGCTGCTGACCCTGGCCGCCGCCAAGCCCTGGTGGGACTGCGTGGACGGCTTGGCCGCCTGGGTGGTCGGCACGCTCGCGCGCCAACACCGCGATCTGCAACACGATATGGACGCGCTCAGCGGCGACGCCGACTTCTGGCTGCGCCGCGTCGCCATCCTGCACCAGCTGCGCTGGAAAACCGACACCGACGCCGAACGCCTGTTCCGCTACTGCGCCGCCAATGCCGGCGACGCCGAATTCTTCATCCGCAAGGCCATAGGCTGGGCCTTGCGCGAATACGCTTACACCGACGCCCGCGCCGTGCGCGCCTTTGTCGCGGCCACGCCGCTATCCGGGCTCAGCCGGCGCGAAGCCTTGAAACACATTGCCCGCTCCACCGAGGATTTCCGATGACCGGACTCAACACCACCCAACTGACCAGCTTGAAGAAAATCTACTCCGGCAAGGTCCGCGACCTGTACGAGATCGACGACCAGCGCATGCTGATGATCGCCACCGACCGGCTGTCCGCCTTCGACGTGATCCTGGACGATCCCATTCCCGGCAAGGGCCAGATCCTCACCGCCATCTCCAACTTCTGGTTCGACAAGCTCAAAGAGCTGGTGCCCTGCCACCTGACCGGCGACGCGCCGGAAGACGTGGTCTCCGCCGCCGACCTGCCGCAAGTGACCGGCCGCGCCGTGGTGGCCAAGCGCCTGAAACCAGTGCCGATCGAAGCAGTGGTGCGCGGCTACCTGGCCGGCTCCGGCTGGAAGGAATACCGCCAGAGCGGCACCGTCTGCGGCCTGGCGCTGCCGGCCGGCCTGCGCGAGGCCGACAAGCTGCCCGAACCCATCTTCACCCCGTCCACCAAGGCGGCGGTGGGCGACCACGACGAAAACATCAGCTACCAGCGCTGCGAAGAAATCGTCGGAGCCGAACTGGCCGCCCAGGTGCGCGACACCGCGATCAAGCTCTACCGCGCCGCCGCCGAATTCGCCGCCAGCCGCGGCATCATCATCTGCGACACCAAGTTCGAGTTCGGCCTGGACGAAAACGGCGTGCTGACGCTGATGGACGAGGCGCTGACCCCGGACTCCAGCCGCTTCTGGCCGGCGGACAGCTACGCGCCGGGCGGCAACCCGCCGTCCTTCGACAAGCAGTTCGTCCGCGACTGGCTGGAAGCCTCCGGCTGGAACAAGCAGGCGCCGGCGCCGACGGTGCCGCTGGAGGTGCGCGAGAAGACCGCGGCCAAGTATAAGGAAGCGCTGGACAGGCTGACCGCCTAAGCGCCTGTTTACCTTGCCGGGTACTTTCGAATCCGCTTCGCGGATGATGATTTAGGGCCGGTTCCGCCCGGCAAACGGAAAGGGAGATTTGCGCGGCCAAATCTCCCTTTACCCTAAAGGCCGCCCTGCAAGCCTGGCCTACGGCTTCCCGCCGGGTCCCGTCAGGCCCGAGGCGCGGCTGAACTCGCACCGCGCTAACGTCGCGGTGCTCGAACAAACAGCCGCTTAAAACCTCGGGCCTGCCACCCATCGGCAGGCTTGAAGGGAGTTGGGGCGCGTCGAATACGCGGTTTCCTGAGTATTGAATAATGTTTCAACACACTGCCGGAAAATCGTAAGCACATTCTCCGAGCCAGCACCAAGCCCCGCCCCGGCGGGGCTTGCTTTTTAAGCCGTTTCATATGACATTGGCGACTCAATCCCGCGACAGGAAACCCCGATGAAAACCGCCCTGCTGATCATCGACGTGCAAAGCGGCATGTTCGACCACGAACCCCGCGCCGACCACGCCGACGCCGTCATCGCCCGCCTCAATCAACTGGCCGCCGCCGCGCGCGCGGCCGGAACGCCGGTGGTCTGGGTTCAGCATGAACGCGCCAGCGCGCCGCTGATCCACGGCTCGGCGGAATGGCAACTGGCCCGCGGCCTGGACGCCCAGCCGGACGACCACTACCTGCGCAAGACCACGCCGGACTCCTTCCTGCGCACCGGCCTGCATCAGCAACTGCAACAATGGGGCGTCGGCCAACTGGTCATCGCCGGCTACGCCAGCGAATTCTGCATCGACACCACCACCCGCAGCGCGGCGGCCCACGGCTACGCCATCATCCTGGCCAGCGACGCGCACACCACCCACGACAAGGACCACGCCAGCGCCGCCCAGATCCGCGCCCATGAAAACGCCACCCTGCCCAAGCTGGGCAGCTTCGGCGTGCCCATCCTGCTGCGCGCGGCGGCCGAGATCGCCTTCCCCGCCAGCGCCTGACCGCTCCGCATGCCCATCGCCCAGCCCACCCTCAACACGCCGCGCCTGCTGCTGTTGCCGGCTCAGCCGGCGCAGGCGCGCGCGATGCTGGATTTCCACGTCCGCAACCGCCAGCACTTCGAACCCTGGGACCCCAAGCCCGGCGACATGTTCTTCACCGAGCTGTACTGGACCATGCAGCTGCGCCAGCGCGCGCGCGACTGGGAAGAAGGCCGCGGCGGCCGCTTCCTGCTGGCGCTGCACGCCGAGCCGGAACGGGTGATAGGCAGCGTCGGCCTCAGCAATATCAGCCGCGGCGCCTTCCAATCCTGTCACCTGGGCTATGGGCTGGACCAGCACTGCCAAGGCCAGGGCCTGATGCGCGAAGCGCTGGAGGCGGTGATACGCTGCGCCTTCGACACCCTCAGGCTGCACCGGGTCCAGGCCAACTACCAGCCCCACAATCTGCGCAGCGCCGGCCTGCTCAAGCGGCTGGGCTTCGAGATCGAAGGCCACGCCAAAAACTATCTCTATCTGAACGGCGCCTGGCGCGACCACGTGCTGAGCTCGCGGCTGAATCCGGACTTCGACCCGGAACACATGCTGGCCTGAGCGCCTGTCCACCATCCGCTGCGCATCAGTAGGACGAGTAGCCACGCTAAAAGCCTGTGCACGACCTGTTCAGTGTTTTGGCCCTGGCTTGGCGCACAGGACACCGCCGATCCGAAGCTCTCCAAGACCTCCGCGTGGGTATCGCTGCGCTCCACCCACCCTACCCCTGGCAAACGGTCGTGCGTAGGGTGGGTGGAGCCGCAGGCGATACCCACCGGCACCCGCGGTTGAGGATCACGCCAACCAAAACGAAACAAGGCCTTGCTCGCGACACGCAACGGATCGTAAACAGGTTCTAAGACGTCACCGTCTCCAGCCTCTCCATCGCCCCCTGCAAACGCTGCTGCAAAGGCTCCAGCAAGGCCCACAAGGCCTTGCCGCGCACTTGCGCGTTTTCGGTGTGACGCAGCATCAACAGCACCGCGCCCAAGGCCTCATTGCATTGACGCAGCTCTTCGGCGATATCGTCGTAATGCTCGCAGCAACGGGCTAAATGAATCAGAACGGGATCGATGGCGGCAAGCGCAGTATTTTCCGAACGCAGACCTTGCAGATGTTTGACGGTCTTGATCAGACGGCTGGCCGCTGGGAGAGCGGCTGGAGATTGAGCGGCCTCCTTGGGCGGAGGCGGTTTGGAAAGCAGGGATAGAACTGACAATATCGGCATGACGGGCTCCTACTGAACAGAGCGCCTGCCACCCCGCTTCCAATCAAGATGGGCAGGCATATGGCAGGGTTGGAAGACAGGCGAGTAGGAGCCAGCAGGCCAAAGGCCTCCCTGCCATAACCTGCCCTGATGGGCGCAGCTATAGCGTGGCATTGGGATGGTGAATCCCTCCTACTCAATTCAGGCTTCCATTCCTGATGCCGCGCTGTATGAAACGGCACGCGGCTCATGGTGCCCACCCAGCTTGGTCTGGTCAAGCGCGGCGCGTCCGGGAAGGCCTAGCAAAACGGCCCCCACCCCATGGCGGCGAACAGGCCAGGACATTTGGATAGCGCTTGCCAGCATCCTTGCGCCATGTTCTGCTGTGAAGCCGCTGCTTCGCCGCAACCCTGATGCCGCGGCGCAGTCAAAACAGGCCATAAAAGGGCTCAACACCATGCAAACCTTCCATCTGAACGCCGACGACGGGGAAATCCTGCACGCCGCCTGCTGGCTGCCGGACGGCGCGCCGCGCGCCGTGGTGCTGATCTCCCACGGCATGAGCGAATACGCGGTGCGCTACCACCGCTTCGCCCAGACCCTGAGCGCAGCCGGCTACGCCGTCTACGCCCACGACCATCGCGGCCACGGCGCCGCGCCGCGGCTGCGCGGCCATTTCGCCGCCGACAGCGGCTGGGACAAGGTGGTGGCCGACGTGGACACCCTGCGCCGCCACGCCGCGGAACGCCATCCCGGCCTGCCGGTGGCGCTGTTCGGCCACAGCATGGGCTCCTTCATCGCCCGCGCCTATTTCCTGCGCCACGGCGCGGCGCTGTCCGGCCTGATCCTGTCCGCCACCGGCTACCGCCAGCGGCCGCTGGCCTGGCTGCTGCGCGGCCTGGCTCGGCTGGTGGCCCGCTTCGGCAGCCCGGAACGCCCCAGCCGGCTGCTGGCGCGGCTGGTCTTCGGCAGCTTCAACCTGGGCTTTCTGCCCGCCCGCACCGGCATGGACTGGCTGAGCCGCGACCCGGCGGAAGTGGACAAATACCTGGCGGACCCGCTATGCGGCTTCGACCCCTGCCCCGGCCTGTGGATAGATTTGTTCGGCGGCATCATCGCCATGGAACGCGGCGAGGCGAGCGGCGACAGCCTGCCGCGCCGCTGTCCGGTCTGGCTGCTGGCCGGCAGCCGCGACCCGGTCAGCCTGGGCAAGCTGGGCCTGGGCCAGCTGGAAATCCGCTACCGCGAAGCCGGCCTGCTCGATGTGCAGACCACGGTCTACCCCGGCGGCCGCCACGAAATGCTGAACGAAACCAACCGCGTGGAAGTGGAGCAGGACATGCTGCGCTGGCTGGAGCGGATCAGCGCGCAGCCGGCCAGTTAGACAGGAGCATTGAAACCAGCGCCCAAGCGCGCCGGCGCGAATTGGACTAAAATCCGGCGATTCGTTTTTCGCAGGAGGCCGCCATGAGCCTGATTCCCGAGATCAAACCGCAGCAATCGCTGGAACTGCTCAAAGAGCTGCACATCCTGACCCGCGACGGCAAGATCAACCAGGACACCCGCCGCAAGCTGAAACAGGTTTACCACCTGTACCAGTTCATCGAGCCGCTGATGGCCGATGTGCTGGCGGAAAAAGGCGAGATGAGCCTGGCCGACCACGGCGCCGGCAAATCCTATCTGGGCTTCATCCTTTACGACCTGTTCCTGAAGGACAAGGCCGCCGGCAGCGTCTACGGCATCGAAACCCGGCCGGAACTGGTCAGCCGCTCGCAAGAGTTGGCCGCCCGCCTCGGCTTCGAACGCATGGGCTTCTTGAACCTGAGCGTGGAACAGTCGATCACCTCGGAGCAATTGCCGGAGCAGGTGGACATCATCACCGCGCTGCACGCCTGCAACACCGCCACCGACGACGCCATCCGCTTCGCGCTGGCCAAGAACGCGCGCTACATCGTGCTGGTGCCCTGCTGCCAGGCGGAAGTGGCCGGCGTACTGCGCCAGAAGAAAAACCAGAGCTTCGGCCTGACCCCGCTGTCCGAAATGTGGCGCCACCCCATCCACACCCGCGAGTTCGGCAGCCATCTGACCAATGTGCTGCGCTGCCTGCAACTGGAAGCGCGCGGCTATCAGCTCACCGTCACCGAGCTGGTGGGCTGGGAACACTCGATGAAGAACGAGCTGATCATCGCCAAGTACACCGGCCAGCGCAAAAACAGCGCGCGCGAACGCCAGGAGGCGATTCTGAAAGAGCTGAACCTGGAAGACCTGCGCGAGCGCTTTGTGTACTAAAAGCCGCTTCAAAGTCCGCTGCGCTCCGCGAAGCCATCCCCCGATGGGATTTCCGCGTGGGTATCGCTACGCTCCACCCACCCTGCCTATAACGAGCAATCGCTCCTAGGGTGGGGGAGCCGCAGTCGGCCCCCCTTCCCGCCACTGACGCCTGTCGCCTCGGCCCGTTTCCGGGCCCTGAGCATAATGGGAACGACGCACCCGGACCGCCCCGCGCGGCCGGTCCCGCCCCCGCCCGCTTCTCCTCCCGCCTCAGATTCTTCCGAGCGTTTCTCCGCGTCCGCCGGGGGCCCTTCCCAGGAGCCCGACATGAATATCAGCGCCAACGGCGTCAAACTGATCCAGCAATTCGAAGGCCTGCGCCTCAAGGCCTACCAGGACGCGGTGGGCGTCTGGACCATAGGCTACGGCCACACCGGTCCGGACGTGACGCCGGGTCTGGTCATCAGCCAGGCCCAGGCCGACGCGCTGCTGGCGCGCGATTTGAACCGCTTCGAAACCGGCGTCTCCCGGCTGGTTCAGGTGCCGCTGAACCAGAACCAGTTCGACGCGCTGCTCAGCTTCAGCTACAACCTGGGCCTGGGGTCGCTGCAGAACTCCACCCTGCTGCGCCTGCTTAATCAGCGCGACTACGCCGGCGCCGCCTCCCAGTTTCCGCGCTGGAACAAGGCCGGCGGCAAAGTCCTGCCCGGCCTCACCCGCCGCCGCGCGGCGGAGCAGGCGCTGTTTCTGCAACCGGTCTGAGCACGTGGTCTGAGCCATGAAAAAAGCCCAAGCGTTTGCTTGGGCTTTTTTTGGGAACGCGGCGGGCTCCGCCGCGCCGCCGCCGTGTCTTATTGCGGCGACTGCACCAGTTGGGACTCTTTCACCCCTTTTTGACCTTCAGCCTCGTCAACGCTCTGCAGCTTGTTGCGAGCGTACAGCACGCCCATCTTCACTTCCTGCCAAACGTAGTAAATCTTGCCCGCCACCATGTCCAGGGTCAGACTGGAATCGTTCTCGGCCTTGCCCACCAGCGTGTGCGAACCCGGCTCCAGATCGGCCATGATGTAGGTTTTGGCCACGGTGTCGCCCAAGGCCTTGTTGTCGGCCAGAACATTCATTTTCACGGCGGCGCCCATCGCCTCGTTGCGATAGATGTAGACGCGAGCCTTGGCCGGCTGGGCGTTGAACTGCTTGGCTTGAGCGTCCGCCTCGGGCGTGGCCAGCGTGGTGGAAGCGCAGCCGGACAGCAGGGCCAACAGAGAAGCAGCGGCAAATAGTTTTTTCACGGAAAGTTCTTTCTTATATTTAAATGGTATGGCGGCGGGGATTCTACATGCAAATATTCCGCCTCGCATCCATCCATTTTCACTTTCCGAAAATGCCGAACCGGCCTCGCGGCCCGGCTCAATCCTCGTCCGCCAACACCGTCTCGCCGTCGCGCTGCGCCAGCATGAAACGGCGCAGCGGCCGGTGCCGCGCGATCAGCTCCGCCAAGCGCGGCGAATGGCTGGTCACCCACAGCTGGCTGTGGCGGCCGGCCTCGGCGATCAGCCGCGCCAAGGCCGGCAACAAGTCCGGGTGCAGGCTGTTTTCCGGCTCGTTCAAGGCCATGAAGGCCGGCGGACGCGGGCTGAGCAAGGCCACCGCCAGGCATAGGAAACGCAAGGTGCCGTCGGACAATTCGGCCGCCTCCAGCGGCCGCAGGATGCCGTCGCGCTGCATCAGCATCTGGAAACGGCCATGCAGCGCCTCCGTCTGGAAGCGGCTGTCCGGAAACGCGTCGGCCAGCACGCTGTGCAGCAGTTCGACGTCGCCGATCTCCACAATGGTCTGGAAAGCGGCCGCCAGGTTGCCGCCGTCGTGCGCCAGCACCGGCGAGCGGATGCCCACTTGCGGCGCGCGCGGCGGCGAGCCGGGCCACACCGCGAACTCATGGTAGAAACGCCAGCGCCGCAGCGTCTCCCGCACTTGCGACACCTCGGGATAAAGATGCGGCTCAGCCAATTGGCCAAACACCGACTCCTCGGCCTGCAGGCCCAAGGGATAGGTGGTCCTGACCCCGTCCACGCTGGTGAGAAAGGCGCTCTGATTGCGCCGCTCCAGCACCTGGGCCGAGGGGCGGCGGCCCTGGCCGGCCAGCCACAGCGTTTCCTCCTTCACCAATGGGTCCAGCGAGAACAGGCTGCGGCTGGGCTCGGGGTAGCCCAGCTGCAATTCGTAGTCGTAATCGGCCAGCCGCGCCGCCAGCGCCATGCGCTTGGGCTCGCCCTTGCGGTCGCCGCGGCGCAGGCCGCCGGCCCACATCGCCTTTTGAATGCCGCCCTCTTCCGCCAGCGCCGCGGACAGGCGGCCGCAGGCGGCCTCGTGCAGCAGGCGCACCGCTTTGTAGAGATTGGATTTGCCGCAGCCGTTAGGCCCGACGACG
Source organism: Chromobacterium sp. FG89 (assembly GCF_057808735.1). Classification (NCBI taxonomy): domain Bacteria; kingdom Pseudomonadati; phylum Pseudomonadota; class Betaproteobacteria; order Neisseriales; family Chromobacteriaceae; genus Chromobacterium; species Chromobacterium sp. FG89. Next base: position 27,191 of record NZ_JBMDIQ010000022.1, read on the forward strand.
ACGTTGAGCGGCTCCAGCTCCAGCCGCAGCTGACGGATGGAACGGAAACCCTTGAGGCTGAGCTCGTGAATGGACATGGCGGCTCCGGTGACGACGGAGCCGCCATTCTAGCGCGGACGCGCCGTTTTACTGCAGCGCCTGGTTGATCACCATGGCGATGCGCGCGCCGGCCTTGACCAGCTGCTGTTTGACCAGCTGAGCGCCGGCGGTCTGGTAGGTGCGGTCCAGGTAGGCCACGTCGCTGGGCGCTTGGCCGCAGCTGAAGTTGGACAGCGGGCCGTAGACCTCGCTGCGCGCGTACTGATTGGATTCCTTGATCCAGTCATTGACCTGCCCGCTCTGCCAGCCGGCGATATTGCGCGCGTAGTACTTGAGGTTCTGCGTCGCCCAGCTCTGCTCGTTGGCGCCGCTCAAGGCCTGCTGCACCAGGGCGGTGTCCCACACCGAATGCAGATTGCCGGTCTTGTTGCTGCCGGCCAGCCGCGTCTTGACGTCGTTGCCGCCGCGGTCGTGGTTGTCGGCCGCGTGCAGCGGCTGGTGGATGTCGCCGATCATGTGGAGCAGGAAGGTCAGCGCCTGGGCGCGGGCGGACTTGCTCGCGGTTTTGTCGGCCAGCACCTTGCTGTAGCGCCCAATCTGATTGGACGCGCAGTTGCCGCTGGGACAATCGTCCTCTTCCACGCCGTCGCACACCGGTTCGTCGTTGTAATGCCATTGATCCGAGCCCGGCAGCTGCTGTTTCAATTCCTGCTTGTGCTGGTCCATGTACAAGGCCAGCTGGGCGAAGTCCGCGTTGGGGATCAATTGATTGACCGCGGCCTTGGCCTGGGGGCTCAACAATTGCTGAGCGACGTAGCCGGTGACGCGGTGGCCTTCCTGGCCCCAGGCCAGCGCTTGGGCGCTGGGCAGCGCGAAAGCGGCGGACAACAGCAGGGCGAGCGTAAATTTCTTCATGACGGTTTCTCTTGTGATTGTGATATGCCGAGACGGGCGCGCCGCCCGTCGTTTTTATGGCGAACGGATATTACCCGAAAACCGTTAAATTAAGATGCCAATATCATTTCATTTGAAGATATACGCTGTACGACCCCGTAAAAAAAAACCCGGCATTGCCGGGTTTCCTTTTCCTGCTCATTCCGCCGCGCTCAACGCGGCCGGTCGCCCAGGATGGTGGCGCGGTGCATCACCCGCCGCTGCGGCAGGTAATCCGCCACCGCGTAATGCTGGGTCACGCGGTTGTCCCAGAACGCCAGATCGTTTTCCTTCCAGCGCCAGCGCACGGTGAATTCCGGCCGCGCGGCGTGGGCGAACAGCAGGGCCAGCAAGGCATCGCTCTCGCGCAGCGCCAGTTCCAGGATGCGAGTGGTGAAGCCTTCGTTGACGAACAGGCCCTTGCGGCCAGTGACCGGATGGGTGCGCACCACCGGATGCACCACCGGCGGATGGTCGCGGCTGGCCTGTTGCCAGCGCGCGTATTGCGGCGTGTCCTTGAAGCGGCTTTCCGGGAAGGAATGGACGAAGCTGTGCTCGGCGCTAAGGCCGTCCAGCAGCCCGCGCAAGGCCGGCGACAGTGCGTCGTAAGCGGCACTGTTGCTGCTCCACAGCGTGTCGCCGCCCACGTCCGGCAGCTGCCGCGCCGCCAGCACCGCGCCCAGCGGCGGGGTGGCGATGAAGGTGACGTCGGTATGCCAGTTGTCGTTGTCCGGCAGATTGTCGACATGGGTGTCCAACACGATGATTTCCGGCTGCTCCGCCACCGTCGGGTAGACCGGATGCAGGTGCAGATCGCCGAAGCGGGCAGCGAAGTCGCGCTGCTGGCGCGGCGTCAACGGCTGGTTCTCGAAGAACAATACCTGGTGGCGCAGCAGCGCCGCCTCAATCGCGTCGCGCTCGGCGCCGGACAGCGGCGCGCTCAGATCGACGCCGGAAACAATGGCCCCCAGGGCCGGGCTGATGGCTTGCAGTTGCAGGCTCATGAATGTGCTCCTTATCCGCGCGGCGGAAACCAAATCCAAAAAATTGAAAACTCGCTCAAAAACGTTCCGGCGCGGCCCAGCCGGCGAAGCGCCGCTCCGCCCAACGCAGCCCCAATTCCAGCGCCAGCGCGATCCAGGCGATGATCAGGATGCCGGCGATCACCGCGTCGGTGACCAGGAACTGGGCGGCGGACTGCACCATGAAACCCAGGCCGCGGGTGGCGGCCACCAGCTCCGCCGCCACCAGGGTGGACCAGCCCACGCCCAGGCCGATGCGCAGCCCGGTCAGGATCTCCGGCAGCGCGCTGGGCAGCACCACCAGCCGCAGCAGCTGGCCGCGGCTGGCGCCCAGCGAGCGCGCCGCCTGCAGCCGCGCCGGGTCCGCGCGGCGCACGCCGGCGGCGGTGGCGATGGCCAGCGGCGCGAAGATGGCAAGATAGATCAGCAGCACCTTGCTGGCCTCGCCAATGCCGAACCAGATCACGATCAGGGGCAGATAGGCCAAGGGCGGCACCGGCCGGTAGAACTCGATCAGCGGGTCCAGCGCCGCATGCGCGCGCCGGCTCAGGCCCATCAGCATGCCCAGCGGCACCGCGGTGGCCGCGGCCAGCAATAGCGCCAGGCCCACCCGGCCCAGGCTGGCGGCGGCGTGACGCCACAGGCTGGCGTCCATGAAGCCGTTGACCGCCAGGTCCGCCAGCCGCGTCGCCACCTGGGCCGGGCCGGGCAGGAATAACGGCGACACCAGGCCGCCGGCGCTGGCCGCCCACCACAGCAGCAGCAGGCCGCCCACCGACAGCACGCTGGGCCAGCGCCGACGCCAGGCGGCGAAGCGGCCGGAGAGCGGTGCGGGGGCATGGGCCGGCGGCGGCGCGCTCAGCTCGGCCTGCGCGGCCGGGCCCAATTCAGTCAGTTCAAGCGGCGGCATGGTCGGCCTCCTCGGCGCGGAAAATCCAGTCCAGCAAATGCTCGCGCATGGCGATGAAGGCGGGATCGGCCTTGATCGAGCGCGCCGATTCGCCGGTGGCGTAGCGATGGGCGAAGCCCAGTTTCTGCCGCAGCGCGATGCGGCCGGGGCGCGGCGTCAGCACCAAGAGCTCGGTGCCGAGGAACAGCGCTTCCTCGATGCTGTGGGTGATCAGGAAGATGCCCTTGCCGCTGCGCTGCCACAGGCTGAGGATCAGCGACTGCATCTTTTCCCGGGTCAGCGCGTCCAGCGCGCCCAAGGGCTCGTCCAGCAGCAGGAAGTCGGGATCGGCCGCCAGCGCGCGCGCCAGGCCCAGGCGCTGACGCATGCCGCCGGACATCTGGCTGAGCGCGTGGCCGGCGAAGGCTTCCAGCCCCACCCAGCCCAGCATGCGGCGCGCCTCGCTGCGCCGCTGCTCGCGCGGCACCCCGCGCAGACGCAGGCCGAAGGCGACATTGTCCTCGGCGTTGAGCCAGGGCATCAGCGCGTCGTCCTGGAACACCACGCCGCGATCCGCGCCCGGCCCGCGCACCGGCCGGCCATTGGCCAGCACCCGGCCCTGGCTGGGCGTCTGGAAGCCGGCCATCAGCCCCAGCAAGGTGGACTTGCCGCAGCCGGACGGCCCCAGGGCCACCACGATCTCGCCGGAACGCAGCTCCAGCGACACCCGGTCCAGCGCCTGCACCGGGCCGGACGGGCCGGCGTAGCTGACGCCGGCGTTTTCCACGATCAAGCTAGCCATCGCGGCCTCCTCGCGCTCAGCGCGGCTGCGCCAGCCGCACGAAGCGCGGCTCGACATAGGCTTGATAATCCGGCAGCACCGCTTCCACCTTCTTCTGTTCCTTCAGGAACAAGGCGGTGTCGCGCAGCGCCTTGGCGGTGCCGCCGCCCAGCAAGCGCGGCGACAGCTGCTCCTGCGCCAGCGGGAAGCGGCTGCCGGCCAGCAGGCCGGGAATCTGCGCCGGATCGGCCCCGGTCAGCCGCGCGATCTTGGCCACCTGCGGCGAGCCGGCGCTCCAGGCCGCCGGCTTGGCGCGGTAATCGGCGAAGGCCTGCAAAGTCACCTTGGCGAAGGCGGCCAGCGCCTGCGGCTGGGCGGCGGCGAAATCCTTGCGCGCCACCCAGGCTTCGAAAGTGGGCGCGCCCCACTGCCCCACTTGTTCGGAATTGACCAGCACCGAGCCGGTTTTCAGCGCCTGGCTCAAGGCCGGGTCCCAGACATAGGCGGCGTCGATGTCGCCGCGCTGCCAGGCGGCGCTGATCTCGGACGGGCGCAGATTGACGATGGACAGCTTGGCCGGGTCCAGCTTCCAGTGTTTGAGCGCGGCCAGCAGGCTGTAATGGGTGGTGGAGACATAGGGCACCGCCACCTTTTTGCCGATCAGGTCCCGCGGGGTCTTGATGCCGCTGCCCTTGCGCGCCACCAAGGCCTCGGAGTTGCCGATCTCGGCGACGATCAGAAAGGTCTGGATCGGCAGTTGGCGGGTGGCGGCGGCGCTGAGCGGGCTGGAGCCCAGATCGGCGATATGCACGTCGCCGGAGGCCAGCGCGGCCAGCACTTCCGCGCCGCTCTCGAACTTGCGCCATTGCAGCGGCCGGCCGATGGCTTTTTCATACAAGCCGTCGGCCTGGGCCACTTTGGAGGGATCAACCCCGGTCTGGTAGCCGATGACGATGGGCGCCTCAGCGGCGTGTGCCGCCAAGGCGAGGAAGGACAGGCTGGCGAGGCTGAGCGCCAGCAGGGAACGGCGGGCGATGAACATGGACATGGCGAGTTCCTGAACAAGGGGGACTCAGCACACTATAAAAGCCATGTTTAATATCAAAAAGTAATTAAATTTGCTTTCAATATTCCAAATAAATCAATAAGCATTTGATCCCCGCCCGCCTCACCACACCACCTGATCATTCAGCGTCAGCCCGCCGGCCGGCGCCTGCAACACCCGGTTGCCGGCGCGCTGCTCCCAGCTCACGCTGCCGTCGGCGTTCTTGCGGTAGTACTTGTACTCGATGCGCTGGCCGGCCGGCAGATTGACCCGGGTCTTCCACAGCGGGTAGGCCGCCGCGTCCGCCGGCAGGCCCAGATCGGTGTTCCAATTGCCCAGCGCGCGCGCCGCGCCGGTCACGTACAGCTGCTGCCCCCAGCGGGTATCGGCGGCGGCCTGGATCTCCACCGTCGCCTCTCCGGCCTTGGGTTCCACCCGGCAGGCGTAGTAACGCGCGCAGGCGGCTTCCGGCAGATCGACGACGCGTCCGGCGCGGATGGAGGCCAGCAGGCTGATGTACTCGCCCATCGCCCAGCTCAGCGGCGCGATCGAGCGGGTGGGCGTGCCGGCGCGGTTGCCGGCCGGCGTCTCCACCGCCCAGCCGTCCGGCAGCACCGCGCTGTGCGGCCACACCTGTTCCGGCAGCATGCCCTCCGGCGTGGCCAGTTGCTTCAAGGCGGCCAGATAGGGCTGGCCGGCCGCGCCGCCGCCCTGGCGCGCAATCTCGTAGACGCCGCGCTCGGCGGTGAAGATGGGCCACAAGCGGCCCACGCCGCTGCCGGCGAAATCGCCGCCGTCGTTGCGTTCGCCGTAGCCGTCGAAGTTGTAGCGGAACCAGGCGTTGACCGGCAGCGCCGGCGCGCCGGGCAGTTCCAGCCGCTGGCCCAACACCGCGTCGTAAATGCCCAGCGTGGCGAGCACCGCCGGATCGTCGGCGCGCTTCACGCCCATGCGCACCAGTTCCAGGAAGCCGCCGTCCACCACCCGGCGCGCGTCGCGGCCGCCGCCGCCGTTCTTCACTTCCAGCGCCTGCGGCGTGTCCGGGCCCAGCGCCGGCGCCTGGCCGGCGCGGCCGGCCCCGCCGGCGCGCGCGGACGGATTGAGGCGCAGATAATAACGGCCGTCGCCAAAGCCGCCGCTACGGGTGAAGGTCCAGGCGTCCACGTTCTGCTGCCAGAAATCGGCGGCGGACAGATAGCGCGCGGCGCTGGCGTCGTCGCCGTTGGCGCGGGCGATGTCGGCGGCGGCGGCCAGGCCGGCGATCTGCGCCGCCAGCGTGGACGGCGAATAGCCGCTGTTCTCCTCCCAGCGCTCCTGGTAGGTCCACGGCCCGGCGCTCAGGATGTAGTCGGCGGCCAGCTTGATGCGCGGCCACAGCGGCGAATACACCGCCGGCCCCTGGCGCCAGGCCAGCAGGATGGGCATGGCCTGCTCGTCCATCTGGGTGCCCTGCCAATACTGCGCGCCGCTGACCCAGGCGTTTTGCGGAAAGCGGCCGTTGCGGCTGAAGCCGTCCGGGCAGCCGGCGGCGTCGTATTCCGCCGCGCCGCAGTCGCGGCGCTGCTGCAAGGTGTTGAACAGATAATCCGTCACCCGCGCGGCGGTGGCGCGGTCGCCGGCGGTGAGCAGGGCGTTGGCGAACTTGAACAGGTCGCGCGGCCACACCAGGTGATAGCCGCCGGCGTTGGCGTCGCCCTGGCTGGCGCCCCACGGCGTGCCCAGACCGGCCACCATCGCGCCGCTGGCCTTGTCCTGCATGGTTTTCAGCGTCATCGCCGCCAGGTAGTAGCCGTCGTCGGCGCTGCCGCCCTGATCGGACAGGCCGGCGGCGTAAGCCTGCCAGCCGGCGTCGTAGCGCCGCTGCGCCGCGCCCAGGTCACCGCCCAGCGCCGCCTCGGCCGTGTCCAGCGCCTGCCCCTGGCTGGCGCCGAAGCCCAGCACCACGTCGAAGGACACGCTGGCCGCGCGCGGGTCGCCCAAGTCCAGCCAGCCCATCTGCGCCACATTGCCGTTGCCGGCGGAATCAAAAGTCCAGTCCATGCGCTTGTCGGCACCGCCGCCCAGCAGATCGGTCCAGCCGTCGCTGAGGCCGACAAAGCCGTTGGACAGCATGCGGCGACCGTTCTGCGTCTTCCACGGCAGGCTGCTCAGCAGCGCCGAGGCGCGCTGATTGCGGCTGGCCGCCAAGGCCGCGCCGCCGCCGGCGCGCGCCAGGGTGGCGGCGCTATTGCCGGCGCCGGCGTTGTCCAGATAGGGTTTGAACAGCAGATAAAGTCGGAAATCGCCGACGCGGCGGCCGTCCAGCGCGCTGAAGGTGACGCGCTGGATCAGCGCGTCGCGCGCCGGATCAGTGAAGATGCGCTTGCTGATGCGCCAGTGATGGGCCGGGTTGCCGGTCTGCGCCTGCCAGCTCATGCTGCGCGGATGCAGCCGCTGCACGCGGTAGTCCTGCCGCTTTTCCTCGTCGACGAAGCCGCCGCCGGCGTCGCCCACCAGGAATTGCAGATCCACCGCCGCCTGGGTGTCCACCGCCGGGTAGAACACCTCGGACACCACGCCGCGATAGCCGGTGAAATACACCCGCGACGGCCCCTCCGTCGCCACGCCCACGAAAGACTTAGCCGCCGGGCCGCGCACCGCCGTCAGTCCCGGCGCGCCAAACGCCTCGCCGGCCTGCGCCGCGCCGCCCAAGCCGCCCAACAGCAGGGCCAGGCCCATCCATTGCTTGATCATGTCCGCTCGCTCCTGATTTTGGCAGGGAGCGTAGCAAAACAAAATCCAAATGTCATTTAGAATGAAAAGGATTTCCAGCCTATCCAAGCCTTAGGGTCAGGCGCTGAAATTTTCCTACCCGTCGCTTAGCCGCGGTTCAAAGTCTCGCGAGCCAGGGCGGGACAAGGCGTTTTCCGCTCAGCAGCGCATAAACCGCTTCAGAACACCGTCTCCCATTCCTCCCTCACCCGGTACTCCTCATCCACCAGGAACACGCGCTTCCATTTGTCGAAGCTCAGGCAGGGGTGGGAACTGCCGAACACCAGCAAATCGCCTATCCGCAGGTCCAGGCCGGGGCCGCGGTCCAGCAAGGCGTGCTGATCCATCAAGGCGCGGGTGCGCAGGCCGCCGGGCGCGAATTCCACGCGCCGCCCCTGGCGGTACTGCGCGAACGGCTGCGGCAGGCCGGCGTCGAAGGCCACGTCGCGCTTGCCCAAGCCCGCGACGGCCAGGCCCGGCTCCGGCAGCGACTGCACCAGCGCGCACAACTCCAATGCTGGGGAGAGCCCACCGTCCAGCCGCGCCGCCAGCGGCTCGCGCGCTTGCAGCGCGGCGTAAGCCTGCCGATAGATGCCGTGGTCCTGCGTCACATAGCAGCCGGGGCGGATCACATGACGCACCCCGGACAGGCCGGCGTCCCGCAGCTGCCGGCTGACGATATCGAACCAGACCGAGCCGGCCCCGGTCAGCAACACTTCCGGCGCGCCGGCGAAGTCGCCGTTGCGCAGCAGCGTGCCGCACACCGCGACCGCGCGCTGAATCAGCGCCTGTATCGCCGCGATGTCCGCCTGCTCGTCGTCTCCATGGATCACGCCCTCGTAGAAGGCCACGCCGGCCAGCGCCAGGCCCGGCAGCTTGGCGATGTGCTCCGCCAGTTCATAAGCCTGCCGCTCGGTGCGGCAGCCGCAACGCCCGCCGGGCGCGCCCATTTCCAGCAAGACCGACATCCGCAGTTGCCGGGCGGCGAAAAAGTCCGACAGCCGCCGCGCATTGTCCACGCTGTCCACGCAGCAATGGAGGGCGGCGCGCCCTTGCCGCAGCAGCGCAGCGACCAGATCCATATTCGCCCGGCCCAGCACTTGATTGGCGATGATCACGTTCTCGGCCCCGGCCGCCACCGCCGCCTGGGCCTGAAACGCGCTGGCCACGCCCAGTCCCCAGGCGCCGGCGGCCAATTGCCGCCGGAAAATGGCCGGCGTCATCGTGGTCTTGCCATGCGGCGCCAGCGAGACCCCCATCGCGTCCGCGAAACCTTGCATCCAGCGGATATTGCCGTCCAGCGCGGCCTCCTTGATCACCAGTGCCGGCAGGCAGGCGTCCTCATGCAGGATATTGGCCCCGCCCTCTCCGCGGAACATCAGCGCCGCCTTGTGCCGCGCGGGCTCCGCTCCAAATTCGCTCAGCATCATCCTGTTCTCCCTGGTATCCCTATCCGCCAGTTGTAGAGCCTGTTCAAAGTCTCGCGAGCTAGAGCGAGACAAGGCGAAAACAGCTGAGAAAGCGGAATGTACAAGTGGTACATGAGCATTTCGAAGTTGTTTTCAACGCCGTATCGCCGACGCGCAGCAGACATTGAACAGGTTCTCAGCCATGGCTTTCACGCTCAGTCGTAATCATCTCCAGCACCTCCTCCCGGGAACGCGCGCTCGCCGGCGTCAGCCAGGTGACGACAACGGCCAGCAGCAGGCTGAGCAGCACCGCGGGAATCACCGGATTACCCAGCCGCGCCAGCCACGACGGCGACAGGATGACGGCCAGCGAGGCGAGGCTGCCGCCCAGCAGCGCGGCGATGCAGCCCTGCCAATTGAAGCGCGGCCAGAAACGGCCCAGCAGCACGGTGACGAACATGCCGGACATCACCATGGAGATCATCTTGGTGATGTAGCCGATGATGTCGTTGGAAGTCAGCGCGAAGAGATAGGCCAGCAGGATCACCAGCAGCAGGAACAGCCGGGACAGCGCAATCGCCCGCTCCGGCGGCGGCATCCGGCCGCGGAGCCAGACGTAGAGATCGCGCAGGATGATGGAGACCCCGGCAATCGCGTCCGAGCTGCCGGAGGACATATTGGCCGACATGCCGGCGATCAGCACCACCACGGCCAGCGCCTGCGGCAAGGCGGTGGTGGCGTGCAGGAAGGCGAAGCTGCTATTGGCCAGATTGGGCTCCATCGCATGCGTGGCCATGCCGATGATGGCAGGCAGGAAGGAAAAGCCCATATACAGCAGGCCGGTGATGATGAAGGACTGGCGGATCACGCTGGCGGATTCGGCGGCGTAGATGCGCTGGCGGTAGGAGGGCGTGGCCAGCACGCCCACGCCGATCACCGCGGCCAGCGACAAGGCCGGCAGCAGGCCCAGCTTGCCGATGCCGAAGGGCGTGAACGCGGCCGGATCGGTCCGGCTCACCACCGTCTCCCAGCCGCCGACATGGCGCACCGATAGGACCGCCAGCACGATGAAGCCGAGGAAGAGCACGATGGACTGCAAGGTGTCGATCCAGGACACCGCCTTATAGCCGCCAATGCCGACATAGAACACGAAGCCGACGGCGACGATGGTCTTGGCCGCCCGGATATCGATGCCGGAAGCCCAGGCCAGGTACAGGCCGCCACCCAGGATGTGCGCGCCCAACCAGCCCAGGGAGGCGCAGAAAATGATGACGGCCACCAGGTTTTTGACCAGCTTGCTGCCGCCGGTGTAGTAGCAGACCTCCTCGCTCATGGTCATGAAGCGGAGGTTTCGGACCGGCGCGAACCACCAGGCCGTCAACAGGATGCCGGTGGCGCCGCCAATGCCGTACAACATGCCGGCCCAGCCGTTGGCGTAACCGAAGCTGACCGCGCCGATGCTGGAGCCGGTGCCCACCATGGTGCCCACCGTCGAGCCCAGCGTCAGCAGCATCGGCATCTTGCGGCCGCCCAGGATGAAGTCCTCGCCGGTCTTCTGATGCCGGGTCACATACCAGCCCAACGTCATCATGCCGGCGGCGTAGATCAGAAACCACGTCAGAAAATCGCTATTCGCCATCGCCCTCTCCTTTTCATCGGCCGCGCTGCCGCGCCTGGCGCAAAATACTTAATATTTGAACTTGGCGTTAAAACACCTCATGTCCACCTCAACCATGCAATCCACCACCAGCTCCGCCACGCAGCACACCCGCGCCGGCGGATGCTCGGCGAAGAACGAGCGGAACACCCGGTTGAAGGAGGGGAAATAACGGGCGTCGCTGAGAAAGACCTGCATATGCACGATGTCCGCCGGCGCGAAGCCGGCCTCGGCCACAATGTCCAGGCAGTTCTGTATCGCCAGCCGCGACTGTTCCACGATGCCGCCGGCGATGATTTCGCCGTCCCGCATCGGGGTTTGTCCGGACACGTACAACCAGCCGTCCGCCGCCGCCGCCGCGGCGAAAGGCAGCGCTTGCCCGCCGGTGCCGGCGCTGCCGCTTACTCCATAACGTTTAATCATGCTGCCTCCCCCTAAGAGCCTGTTTACGATCTGCTGCGCGTCGTGAGGCGTGGCACGGCGAGTACAACTTCGAAATGCTCATGTACCGTATGTACATTCCGCTTTCTCAGCCGCTTTCGCCTTGTCTCGCTCTTGCTCGCTAGAGCGTAAACACGCTCTAAGCAGCCTGACGGCTTCTGCTCAAGAACCGCCCGGCGCGGACTCCGCTCAGCCGCTGCTGAGCATAGGTTTGCACCCCGTTGACGAAGACCCGCTCAATGCCCGCCGCCGCCTGCCGCGGCTGCTGGAAGCTGGCGACGTCGTCGATCCGCTGGTAGTCAAACAGCACCAGATCGGCGAAATAGCCGGCACGGATCAAGCCCCGGTCGCGCAGCGCGAAGCGCCGCGCCGGCAGGCCGGTCATTTTGTGGACGGCGGTGGACAGCGGGAACAGTTGCAAGTCCCGGCTGTAATGGCCCAGCACCCGGGGGAAAGTCCCCCACAGCCGCGGATGCGGATTGGGATCGCAGGGCAGGCCGTCCGAGCCCACCATCGCCGCCGGGTGGCTCAGGATGCGCCGCACATCGTCCTCATGCATCTGGAAGTAAATGGCGCCGGCGGGCAGCAGGCGGCCGGCCGCCTGGTGGATGTCGCACGCCCAGAGGCCGGCGATCTGTTGCAGGGTTTTCCCCGCCATCTCCGGATGCGGCGCGGACCAGGTGATCAGGATGTCGTAGTCGGCGGTGACCTGGCCGGGGTCGAGATTGGAGGAGCCGGCGCGGTAGGGGTAGCAATCGAGGCTGATGTCCTGCCCCAGGCGACGGATGTCGATCAGCGCCAGCGTCTCCGCCGAGCGTCCCCAGTTTTTCAGCCCGGCGCATTTGTGGTGCGAGATCTGCACCGGCACCTTGGCGCTGCGGCCGATGAGGAAGGCTTCCTCCATCGCCTCCAGCACTCCGTCGTACTCGGTGCGCATATGGGTGGCGTAGACGCCCTGGTATTCGGCCAGCGGCGCGGCCAGCCGGCAGACTTCCTCGGTGGACGCCTGCGCCGCGCTGTCATAGGACAGGCCGGTGCTCAAGCCCAGCGCGCCCTGCTCCAGCGCCAGGATCAAATGCTCGCGCATCGCGGCGATGCCGGCCTCGTCCGCCGGCCCCTGCTGCGACGCCAGGCAGCGGTGCCGCAAGGTGGTGTGGCCGATCAAGGTGGCGACGTTGACCGAGGGCCGCGCCGCTTCGATGGCGGCGCGGTAGCTGGCCAGGTCCGGATAGCGGAAATCCTCCAATTCGCCCAGCAGATTGATCGGCGCCGGCACCTCGTCGCCCAGCACCGCGCCCACCGCGCTGAGTCCGCAGTTCCCGACGATGATGCTGGTCACGCCTTGCGAGGTTTTTTCCAGGTAGTCCGGGCGCCGGATCACCGCCAGGTCGTCATGGGTGTGAACGTCGATGAAGCCGGGCACCAATACCAGGCCGGCGCAGTCGATGCGCTGTCCGGCGTCGCCGTCGAGCTCGGCGGCCACCGCCGCGATGCGTTCGCCTATCACCCCGACATCCGCCCGCCGCTCCGGCGCGCCGCTGCCGTCCGCCACCAAGGCACCCTTGAACAAGTAGTCGTATCGCATATTGCTCTCCTATCCCGCCATTGCCTCCCGGTAAGCGCGGGCGAAAGCCCGCGCCTGCGCCCGCGTCCTCTCCGGCGGCTGGCCGGCGCGATACAACTCGCCGCCCAGCCCCGCCCCCCGGCAGCCGGCGCGTAGATAATCCGCCAGCGTCTCCGGTCTCACTCCGCCCACCGCGTAGATGTCCACCGCTTCCGGCAGCACCGTCCGCAAGGCGGCCACATAAGCCGGCCCCAGCGCGCCGGCGGGGAACAGCTTGATCCGGCGCGCGCCGGCCGCGATGGCGTCGAAAGCCTCGGTGGCCGTGGCGCAGCCCGGCAGCAATTGCATGCCCGCGGCCAGGCCCTGCCGGATCACCTCGGCATCGACGTTGGGCGTAACGATCAAGCGGCAGCCCAGCTCGGCCAAGCGCCGCACCTGTTCCGGCCGCAGCACGGTGCCGGCGCCGATCAGCGCCTGATCGCCATAGCGCTGCGCCGCCAGCTGAATGCCGGCCTCCCAGCGCTCCGAATTCAGCGGTATCTCCACCGCCTCGAAGCCCGCCTCGATCAAGGCCGGCACGTGCAGCTCCAGCTCCTCCGGCCGGATGTCGCGTAAAATCGCCACCAGCGGCAGCTTGCTGTCCATTTCTTGCTCCCTGTTGAATCCACCGCCCCGCCCGCGAGACTTTGAACAAGCTCTCAGAGCAAGCCCCGAGTCCGCGCCAGCAAAATCGCTCCATGACCGGCCAGATCCGCCTGCGTCGCCTCGTCCACCATCGCCACATTGCCGGAGAAGAACTCATCGCCGGCCACCAGGCAGCCCAGCGCCGCGCGCAGCAGCGGCCGGCCGGTGGCGATGAATTGCGTGCCCGGACTCATATTCAGCGCGCGGCTGTTTTTCAAGGTCAGCAAGTCCGCGCCCAGCACCGCGCCCAACAGGAAGTTGGCCCTGGCGTTGTGGTCGTACACCGTGAACTGGTCCAGCGTGCGCACCATGAAACAGGCCCGGCCCAGGCCGATGCGGCTGGCCTGCTCGGCCCCGGCCAACAACATCTCCACATCCAGCTCCGCGGCGAACGAGCCGCCCAGCGCATCCGCCAGCAAGGTGTTGTGGGTAATCACGTGCAAGAGCTCGCCGGCCAGCGTGGTCACGCAGCCGGCGATCCGCTGCCGCGCGTCCAGATGGATGAATTTGGAATGCGAGCCGGGAATGGCCAGAATGGCCGGCTGGCGGATGGACAGCCTGTCGATCAAGGCCATCGCCTCGACCTCTTCGCCGCGCATCATGTCCATGCGCTCGCAGTTGTGCAGGCCGATGTCCTCGGACAGATTCTTCACCCCGGGCACAAACCAGATCGGCCGCGCGCACACCTCAGGCACCACGCAGGCCCGCATCCCGGCGGCCAGGGCCTCGCGGCCGGCGGGCGCCAGCAGGTGGGGAATCTCCAACAGGCCCATATTCGAACTGATCATTCCCGTCGCCAGCAGCAGGCTTGGCTCGTCGATGCCGACATCGGCCTGGCTCAACGCCTGCGCCAGCGTTTCCCTCACCGCCCGCCGCAATGCGTTCCGGCTGCCCGTCATCGCCGTATCCCGGCTCCCCACCCGCTGCGCCGCGCGCGCAATCGGCACTGAATCGCGCCATAAGGTGGCGCGGGTATTCGTGGTGCCGGCATCAATGGTCAATATCATTTCCACGCTTTAAATAATGGACTTGTGTGATATTGTTAATGAGCTAAATTTTTATCGCAAGACAGTTATATTTGACATCGGTTTAGTTTTATTACACGAATGGATCTGGCGGACTTTATTTGCACGAGGGGAAATCATGTACCAACGCCTGCCACCGCTGCATGCCTTGAGAGTTTTTGAATCCGCCGCGCGACATATGAGTTTTACCCGCGCCGCGGAAGAATTATTCGTCACCAAGGCGGCCGTCAGCCATCAAATAAAACAGCTGGAGCAATTTCTGAATCAGCCCTTATTCGAACGCCAAAACAATCGTTTAAAATTAACCACGGCGGGCGAGCATTATTTACCCAGAATCAGAGAATCATTCCGCACGCTGCAACAAGCCACGGACGGATTGATGCTGCAGACGGCGCCGGCTTTGAATATCCATGTGCCGCGCCTGTTTGGCAGCAAATGGCTGATTCCCCGGCTGTACCGGTTTTTGAAACGGCACCCCGGCCTGCCGGTGGAAATCCATACCGAGCCGGCGGCCGAATATTCCGCCGCCGATATCGTCATCAGCACGGGACCGCCGTGGCCGGCCCGCTTCAACACCGAGCCCTTCGCCTCCTCCGCCTTCTTTCCGGTCTGCAGCCCCGACTTGGCCCGGCGCCTGCGGCGGCCGCGGGATTTGGCGCAATGCACGCTGCTGCACGAGCGGCAGTTCGCCGGCTGGCGGCAATGGCTGGATCACGTCCAGATCGATCTGGATCTCAAGGCGCAGCCGAGCTTGAGCTTTTCGGATGAATCCATGTTGTTGCAGGCGGCGATAGACGGACAAGGCGTCGCCCTGGGACAGGCGCTGTGCGTGGAATACGATTTGCTGGCCGGACGTCTGGCGCGGCCGCTGCGCGGCGAAGCGCCATTCCGCCAGGCCTATTACCTGAGCGTCGCGCAACGCGACGCCAACCAGCCGGCGGCGCGGGCCTTGCGCGACTGGCTGTTTGAAGAAGCCGCCGAGGGCTTGCCCGCGCCCCAAGCCGACATCGGCTAGCGCCAGCCCGTCATTGTCGACGCGCGACACGGCCAAGACAGCCGCGCCGCGACGGCCGTCGAAGCCAGGCGACTCCCCCGCCCCAAGGCCAAGCTCAGCATTTGCCAGCCTCGCCCTCTCACCGCTCGTCTATAAAACAATGTCATTCAAAACGCATAGCCGCCGTCGCGGCCGCACAAGGAGAAGAGCGCATGGGCCTGAATGCCATCACCCCGGACGACCCCCGTTACGAAACGCTGAAAAAAGGCTTCAATCTGCGCTGGCCGGAGGCCGGCCAGGCCGCCGGCGGCATCGTCGTCTGCAGCGACGAGAACGAAGCCGCCGCCGCCTTGCAATACGCGCTGGACCACCGTCTCAAACCCACCATCCGCAGCGGCGGCCATTGCTACGAGGGCTTCGTCAGCAACAACCCCGGCGGCCTGATCATAGACATCGGCCAGCTCTCCGGCCTGCGCCGCGACGTGACGGCGGATGGCCGCCGTTACGGCTTTCAGCTCTTGGCCGGCAATCAGAACTGGGACGGCTATGTCGGCCTGTACAAGCTCACCGGCAAGACCGTGCCCGGCGGCTCTTGCTACTCGGTGGGCGCCGGCGGCCATATCAGCGGCGGCGGCTACGGCCTGCTGTCGCGGCTGCAAGGCCTGACCGTGGATTGGCTGAGCGCGGTGGACATTCTGTTGGCGGACGGCGGCAAGGCGCGCAAGGTCCACGCCCGCGCCGACAATGAATTCGCCGACCTGCTCAAGCTGTGCAAGGGCGCCGGCGGCGGCAACGTCGGCCTGATCACCAGCTATTACTTCGACGATCTGCCGCCGGCGCCGCAGCAGGTGGGCGTGCAATTCCTGCAATTCGACTGGAACGATTTCAAAGACCTGGGCCGCTTCACCGACTTGTTGCAAACCTACGGCCAATACTGGCGGGAGGCGGACAGCGAACCCGAAGGCTACGGACTGTTCAGCCTGCTCAAACTCACCCATGTCAGCGCCAAAAAACTGGGGCTGGTGGTGCAGTACACGGACCGGAACGGCAAGCTGAACGACACCGCGCCGTTCAATGATTTTTACCAACGCATCGCGCAAGTGGCCTCGCCGCAATTGCTGAACACCTATCTGCCCGGCGGCGGCCATCTGCCCCACATCCCGCACCGCTCGCCGCCCAGAAACAGCGCGCCCTTGCCGGAACACGCGCAGGCGATGGACTGGCTGTACGCCACCCAGACGCTGAACGGCTCCGGCAACAATCAGCGCGGCAAGTACAAATCCGCCTATATGAAACAGAACTTCAGCCAGGCCGAGTGCAAGGCGATCCACCGGCATCTGAACACCCATCCCCACGATCTGGACTTCTCCCAATCGCTGCTGCAAGTGGACTCCTACGGCGGCGCGATCAACCGCCGCGGCGCCGGCAACAACGGCTTCGATCCGGCCGACAACCAGACCGCTGTGCCGCAGCGCGCCTCGGTGATGAAGCTGCAATACCAGAGCTACTGGACCGACCCGGCCAACGACGCCAAGCATGTGCGCTGGATGCGCGAGTTCTTCGACGCCGTCTACGCCGCCGACGGCTTCAACGGCACGCCCTACCCGGCCTCGGCGGCCTTGCCGGATTCGCCCTACGAAGGCTGCTACATCAACTACCCGGACGTGGACATGCTGAACGGCGCTCAGCCGGGCACGCCCGGCTATAGCTGGGGCGAGCTGTATTACGGCGCGCTGTATCCGGAGCTGACGGCGATCAAGCGCAAATACGACCCGGGCAATGTCTTCAATCACGCGATGTCGCTGGGCGCGGAATAAGCGCCCGGCTCCGGCCGGCGCGGGACACGCGCCGGCCTCCTGTCCTTTCCCTCCGGCCCCCGGCCCGGCCCCCCTCCTGGCCTAAAGAACATTGCCCTTATGGCCAGCGCCGCCTATACCCGCGCTATGCCGATGGAATTAAATCGCCTACAAAAGCCGTCAGCGGATTTTCCTGCCGGCAAGGAGCCCATATGAGCTATCTGCAGTTCCCCCGCTTGGCCTTTTCCGGCCAGTTCCAGTCCGACGTCTCCACCGTCAACAACGATCCGCGCCATTACGACAACGCCACTTTCGAACCGCGCTTTCAGGAATATCAGCAGGCGGGGGACAACGGGCGCACCAAAACCTACAACGGCTGGTGGCACCCCACCGGCACCGCCATCATGCGCTTCGCCAACTGCCAGGTGAGCAGCTTGCGCGGCCCCAGCGGCATTCTGATCACCGATCCGGCGCAAGACCCGCTGCTGTCCTGCAGCGTGGGCAACGCCATCGGCAAGCCGTCCGGCAAAATGGTGGACCTGGACCCGGACTGGCAGCTGGCCTCCAGCATCTACGGCCTGGCGGTGTCCTTGCTCAAACCGGACGGCACGCCGCTGATGACCGCCGACTACCAGAGCAACCCTTTCCGCGATCTGTGGTTCTCCCGCGCCGCCAGCCAGGGCGACAGCGCCGCCTCCGCCGTCTTTCAGTCCGTGCTCACCAATATCCAGTGGCATCTGGACGGCTTCGACAGCCCGCTGCTGGCCCGCCTGATCGAGTTGAGCGAGCAGAACCGGCTATCCATCCGGCTGACCACCTACGGCTACAGCACCACCTACAGCGACCCCGGCTTCGGCTACGGCACCGTGCTCGGCGCCATCGGCCCGGCCTATCTCGGCCAGCCGCGCTCCTTCATCCTGGGCCGCCGCTTCATGCCCACCACGCAACAGGGCAGCGATCTTGCCAGCCAGAACGGCATCGGCTGTTTCTCCTCCTGGCTGGATCAGGATACCGCCAGCCTGCAAGTGGACCTGAGCAACGCGCTGCCGCTGAACAGCCGTTATCAGGTGACGGCGCTGCCGTCGCTGCAATACGCGATCCTGCACAATGAGTGGACGGCGCAGGACGCGGAGATAGGGCCGGGCGACTACACCGCCATCGCCGGCGTGGACACCTCGCAGACGCTGCAAGACCAGCAGGCCGGCATCCAGTCCGTGCCGCTGAACGAGGCGCAGCTGCGGCTGGCCAATCAGCCCTTGCCGCTGGCCATCGTCCAGCCGGTGGGCGCGGCGGGACGCGCCGTGGTCTGCGTGCGCGAAGCGCTGCTGGGCAACGAGGTCCGCGCCGAGGACTTCGCCATCCGCCTGGACCCCAACCACCCGGACAAGAACCACCTGCACACCCATCTCTACGCGGCGCGCTACGGCCAGCCGCTGGCCGGCGCGGCGCTGGCCTTCTGGGCCGGCGCGCCCATGCTGGACTACGGCGACACCCCCACCGACAAGACTCAGGGCACCACCCCGCGCGCGCTGTTGCCGGTCAACAACGTGCCCAACGCCGCCGTCCGCTTCAGCCCGGCGGAACCGGTCACCGATCAGGCCGGCCGGGTCGCCGTCACCCTGCACGGGCCGGAAAGTTTCGGCACCCCGCGCGAATACATGGACGGCCAGCTGTTCACCATCAACTACAATCTGGCCGGCTCCGATCCGGCGCTGCAACAGCCCTTCGACAACTTCGCCGTCGTGGTTTTCAGCAGCTTCCCGCAGCCGGGCCAGGACATCGACCTGGACAACCCGCGCTGGGAGGACGTGCAGCCCATCCTGCAGCAATACGCCAACCTCTACCCGGTGATGAGCCAGGGCCTGTTCGACTTTTCCAAGCAAGCGGTGGCCGACGCCAGCGCCTTCATCATGCGCTTCGTGTTCGACAAGCCCATCGAAGACCCCGACCAGATGCCGGTGACGCGCGACCTGTCCGCCAGCAAGCGGCGCATGCTGATCAACTATTTCCAGAACGTGATAGACCGCACCGGCAAAACCTTCGACCGCCAGCTGATGTACGGCAAGCGCTGCCCGCTGCGCCAGAGCGCGGCTCCCAGCGAGGCCGACATCGCCGCCACCCGCGGCTCTCTGAGCACGAGCAAGAGCCGCAAGGGCAACGACGCCTGAGCGCCCAGACCGCCCCTCTTTCAAGGAAACCAAGCCAGGAAACCAAGCCATGCTGAAGATACGTCAAGAACTGATGGCCGAACTGCTTCAGGCCGAGCACATCAACGATGTGCGGACCATGCTGGCCGGCGCGGTGCGGCTGGAGCTGTCCACCATTCCCACTTATCTGACCGCGCTGTTCTCCATCAAGCCCGGCCAGAACCAGGAAGCGCGCGCGCTGGTGCAATCCGTGGTGGTGGAGGAAATGCTGCACATGACCCTGGCCGCCAACACCCTGATCGCCATCGGCGGCAACCCGCGCGTCATCGAAGACGGCCGGGCACTCAGCTACCCGGGGCCGCTGCCGATGTGCGTGGACACCGGCCTGATCGTCACCCTCAAGGCGCTGAGCCGGCAGCAGGCTCAGGAAGTGTTCATGGAGATTGAACGCCCGGACACCCAGGCCGTCCTGCCCGGAGAGACCCAGGCCTCGGTCGACAACCAGCCCGGCTTCGACTCCATCGGCCGCTTTTACCAGGCCATCCTGGAGCGGCTGCAATATTTGGAAAACCACGGTCACGACTGCTTCGCCCAGCCGCGGCTGGACGAGCAGGTGGACGTCAGCCAGTGGTTCCCGCAGGAGGTGCCGGGCTGTCCGGACGGCAAGGTCTACGACATGGCCAGCGCCCGCGCGGTGATAGACACCATTGTGCGCCAGGGCGAAGGCGTGCAGGTGGAGGACGACTGGATCAACCCCAAGGAAGAAGCCGGCGGCGGCTACGCCCATTATTTCAAGTTTGGCGAGATCTACTACGGCAAGCGCCTGGTTCGCGACGACTCCAGCCCCTCCGGCTGGTCCTATACCGGCGAGCCGGTGCCGCTGGACGAAACCGGGGTGTTCAATCTGCTGCCCAACGCCGCGCTGTCAGACTATCCGGCGGGCAGCGGCGCGGCCGTCAGCGGCGCCCAGTTCTACCAGGCCTACCAGAACCTGCTGGCCGCGCTGGACCGCACCTTCAACGGCCAGCCGCGGGAGTTGGACGCCGCCATCGGCATCATGTACGAGCTGAAGCTGGTGGCGCAAAAAGTGATGCGGAACCCGGTCAACAGCAGCGTGCCGGACGTGGTGGCCGCGCCGCCGTTCATGCTCCGGCATTCGTCGTCCTGAGCGCCTGTTCAATGTCTAGCGCGCCAGGGCGGGAACCGCAAAGACAGCGGGATGCTCAAGGGGCGCATGCGCATTTTTAAAGGGGCGCTCGCCGCGTCGCGTCCGGCGAAGCGCGGCAGGCTATGAAGAGCTTCTGAGCACCGGCAGCGTCAGGGCGGCGCATAGCCCGCCCTCCTCCCCGGCCAGCAGTTCCAGGCGGCCGCCAAAGCGCCCGGCGATCGCGGTGACGATGGACAGGCCCAGGCCGCTGCCGGCGCCGGCATGCCGCCCGCGCCAAAAGCGCTGCGCGGCCTGTTCGCGCTGGTCCGCCGTCAGCCCCGGCCCCTGATCGCGGATTTCAAAGCGCAAGCCCTTCTCGCACAGCGCAGCCTCCAAACGCACCGGAGCGTCCGGCGGCGAATACCGCAAGGCGTTGTCCAGCAGATTGCGCAGCGCGGTGGCCGCCAGCGCCTGGGGCAAGGCCAGCGCGGCCTCCGGCAGCGGAGCGCAGACAATGCGCCGCGGCGGCGCGGGCTCCGCGTCGCGCATCGCCAGCCGCGCCACCTCGTCGGCGCAGGCCGGAGGGCCTTCCTCCCAATCGAAAGCCCCTTCCAGCCGCGCCAGCATCAGCAACTGCCCCAGGGTGTTCTGCAAGCGTTCCGCCCCCTCGGCGGCGTGGGCCAGCGCCTGCGCCGCGTCCGGCCCCTGGGTGATGCGCGCCACTTGCAGATGCGTCTTGATCGCCGTCAGCGGGGTGCGCAGCTCATGGGCGGCGTCGCTGGTCAGACGCCGCTCGCGTTGCAGCGCTTCGCCAACGCGCCGCAAGAGCTGATTCAGGCTGTCCGCCAGCGGCAGCACGTCGCGCGGCAAACCCTGAGTGGCCACCGGCTCCAGCGCTTCCGGCGCGCGGCGCGCCAAGGCGCGGCGCAACCGCTCCAGCGGCCGCAGCCCCCGGCTCACGCCCAGCCACAAGGCCACCAGGCTGCCGGCCAGGGCCGCGATGAAGGGCACGGCGGCGGCCCAGCGGATATCCGTCAACATCGCCTCGCGTTCGGTCAGCCGGTCCGCCGTGGTCACCCGCAAGCCGTTGGCCACCACCGTATAGCTGCGCCAGCGCTCGCCGCGCAGGGTTTGCTCGGCATAGCCCGGCGCCGGGTCCGCGCGGGTATCCGGCGCGCCCGGCGTGCGCGCCAGCACCTCGCCGCGCACGGAAACAATCTGGCACGCGATGCCGGCGCCTATGCCCTCGAAACGCGGCACGGCGCGCGGCGGCGGCGCCGGCAATTGCTCCATCAGGCCGGCCACCATCTGCGCCGACATCGCCAGCCGCCGGTCCAGCGTCAGCCGCATCTGCCGGTCCAGATCATGCAGCGTCCAGGCCGCCACGCCGCCCC
This sequence comes from Chromobacterium sp. FG89, assembly GCF_057808735.1. NCBI lineage: Bacteria > Pseudomonadati > Pseudomonadota > Betaproteobacteria > Neisseriales > Chromobacteriaceae > Chromobacterium > Chromobacterium sp. FG89. Next base: position 48,909 of record NZ_JBMDIQ010000022.1, read on the forward strand.
ACAGCAGGCACAGCGACACCCCTATCCATAACAGCAGGCGCAGACGCAAGCTCATTCGCCGGCCCTGCCGTAGCGGTAGCCCAGGCCGCGCACCGTCTCCACCACCGCCGGCCCCAGCTTGCGCCGCAAATGGTGGATGTGCACGTTCAGGGCGTTGCTTTCGATTTCTTCGCTGTAATCGTAGAGCCGGTCTTTTAGCTGCTCGGCGCTGAGAATCCGCTCCCGCGCCTGCATCAAGGCCGCCAACAGCGCCAGTTCGCGGCGCGCCAGCGCCACCGGCCGGCCGTGCAGCCAGACTTCGCCGCGCATCGGATCCAGCCGCAGCGGGCCGTCCTCGATCACGTCCACGCAACGCCCGGCGGCGCGGCGGCGCAAGGCGTGCAGCCTCGCCACCAGTTCGTCCAGATCAAAGGGCTTGAGCAGATAATCGTCCGCGCCAGCGCGCAGGCCGGCCACCCGGTCTTCCACCGCGTCGCGCGCGGTCAACACCAGCACCGGCAACGCCGCGCCGCGCGCGCGCAAGCGCGCCAGCAAGCGCATGCCGTCCTCGTCCGGCAGCCCCAGGTCCAGAATCATCAAATCGGCGTCCAGCGTCGCCAGCGCCGCCTCGGCCTGGGCCGCGCTGCCCACCGCGTCCACCGTCAGGCCGTGGGCGCGCAGCCCGGCGACGATGCCCAGCGCGATCAACTCATTGTCTTCCACCAATAACACCCGCATTCCCGTCTCCTTGTCGCCGCCAGCTTGCCGGCAACGGATTATCCCATTGTTAACGGCGGCTTAATCCCCGGCGCCCAGGCTGTGGGCATTCATCGCCATGGAGACCGCAATGCCGCTTATTTTCCGCAGCCTGTTGCTGCTGCTTTTCCTCTGGATGCCCGCCGTCCAGGCGCAAACCGGCTTTCTGCCGCCGGAACAGGCCTTTCGCCTCAGCGTCAGCGAGCTGGGCGACGGCCAGGTCCGCCTGCGCTGGGACATCCGCGACGGCTATTATTTGTATCGCAAAAATATCAAGATCGCGGCCGAACCCGCCGGCAGCGTTCCCCCGCCGGCGATGCCGGCCGGCAAGACCATCCATGATGAATTCTTTGGCGAATCCGAGGTGTATTACCAGCGGCTGGAACTGCTGGTGCGGGCCGGCCAGGCGCGCCGCCTCGCGCTGAGCTGGCAGGGCTGCGCCGAAGCCGGGCTGTGCTATCCGCCGCAGCATCGCGTCGTCGAGCTGTCCGGCGGCGGCCAGGCCGTTAAAACCGCCACGGCGGGGCTTGTCGGCACGGCCCCCGCCGCGCCGGCCCTGGGCGAAGACCAGGCGCTGGCGGCGCGGCTGGCGCAATCCGGCGTCGGCTGGGTCTTGCTGGCCTTCTTCAGCCTGGGCCTGCTGATGACCTTCACCCCCTGCGTGCTGCCCATGGTGCCCATTCTCAGCAGCCTGATCGTCGGCAGCGGCGCCACGCCGCGACGCGGCCTGGTCCTGGCGCTGGCCTTTGTGCTGCCGATGGCGCTGACCTACGCGGCGCTGGGCGCGCTGGCCGCCAGCATGGGCGCCAATCTGCAGGCCGCGCTGCAAACGCCGTGGGCGCTGGGCCTGTTCGCCGCGCTGTTCATCCTGCTGGCGCTGGCCATGTTCGGCGTTTACGAGCTGCAATTGCCGGCTGCGCTGCGCGACCGGCTGGCCATGGCCAGCCAGCGCCAGCGCGGCGGCACCCTGGGCGGCGCGGCGGCGATGGGCGTGCTGTCCGCCTTGCTGGTGGGCCCCTGCATGACCGCGCCGCTGGCCGGCGCCCTGCTCTACATCAGCGACAGCGGCGACGTGCTCAAAGGCGGCCTGGCCTTGCTGGCCATGGGCCTGGGCATGGGCGTGCCGCTCTTGCTGGTGGGCGCGCTGGGGGCCAAACTGCTGCCGCGTCCCGGCCTGTGGATGAACCGGGTCAAAGCGGTGTTCGGCTTCCTGCTGCTGGGCATGGCCATCTGGTTCCTCGACCGCGTGCTGCCCCCGGCGGCCAGCCTGGCCTTGTGGGGCGCCTGGCTGTTCGCCGTCGCCGTCGGCCTGCTGACGCTGAGCCGGCCCTGGCGCGCCAGCCCCGGCCAATGGACGCTGCGCGGCGCGGCGGCGCTGCTGGGCCTGTGGGCCGCGGCGATGCTGATCGGCGCGGCCGCCGGGCAAAGCGATCCGCTGCGGCCGCTCGCCTTCGTCTCCTCCGCGGCCGCGCCCGCCACCGACATGGAACAACTCGGCTTCGTCACCGTGCGCGATGTCCGCGCGCTGCAACAGGGCCTGGACGAGGCCGCGCGCCAAGGCCGCTGGGCGCTGGTGGACTACTACGCCGACTGGTGCGTGGCCTGCAAGGAAATCGAGCACAAGGTGTTTGGCGATCCCCTCGTGCGACAAGCGCTGGCCGGCATGACGCTGCTGCGGCCCGACGTGACCGAATCCGGCCCGGACAGCGCCGCGCTGCTGGCCTCGCGCCAGGTGATAGGACCGCCCACGCTGTTGCTGATCGGCCCGGACGGCCAGGAGCGCCGCGCCCAGCGCATCGTCGGCGCGCTGGGCCCGGACGCCTTTCTCGAACGCCTGAGCCAGGCGCGGCGGGCCCGCTGAATCTTTTGGAAAGGACCCAGTCTATTCAAACGTTTAAAAAAATAGCCTCCGCCACCCCGCTCCGCGCGGCACAGGACTGAACCATGCTTGCTTTCAACCTTGGCCCGCTGGCCATTCCGGTCAGCCTGGCCATCATCGCCGCCGCCTGGCTCGCCGCCCACGGCGCCGGCCTGCTCGCCGGCCGCGGCCGCCGCGTCAGCGTGGCGGCCCACCTCAACGACATGCTGCTGTGGGGCTTCGTCGCCGCACGCGTCGGCTTCGTCCTGTACTGGTTTTCGCTGTACTCGCAGCGGCCGCTGGCGGTGCTGGATCTGCGCGACGGCGGCTTCCTGCCCTGGGCCGGCGTCGCCGCCGCGCTCGCCCTGGCCGCGTGGCGCGGCTGGCGTCGGCCGGAGCTGCGCCGTCCGCTGGCCGTCGCCATCCTGAGCGGCGCGCTGGTCTGGGCCGGCGGCGCGGCGCTGCAAGAAGGGCGAACCAAGGCCTCGCTGTCCGCCCGCGTGCTGCCGCAACTGGACGGCGCCCCGGCCTCGCTGCCGGCGCTGGCCGGCGGCAAGCCCATGGTGCTCAATCTCTGGGCCAGCTGGTGCCCGCCCTGCCTGCGGGAAATGCCGCTGCTGCAAGACGCCCAGCGGCAAAGGACCGACGTGCGCTTCGTCTTCGCCAACCAGGGCGAGGACGAAGTCGCGGTGCGCGAGTTTTTCCACAAGCAGCCGCTTCGGCTCCGGCATGTGCTGCTGGACCCGGCCGGCGCCCTGGGCCGGGAGTACGGCTCGGCGGCGCTGCCCACCACGCTGTTTTTCGACGCCCACGGCCAATTGCAAACCATACATCTGGGCGAACTGTCCGAAGCCACTCTGGCCAGCAAGCTGCAATTGCTGGGCGGCGCGCCCGCTTCCAAGGAATAAACATGAACGCACCGCTGATCCGCGGCCTGGCGCCGCTGGCGCTCTGGCTGAGCCTGAGCGCCCACGCCGCGCCGCCCCAAGCCTGGCCGGCGCCCATTCAGGCGCTGGAAGCCCAGGGCTATGAAGTCCTGAGCAGCTTTCCCGGCCCCTCCGGCCTGACCGGCTACGCCGCGCTCTACCTGGGCCGGCCGCAGGCCGTCTACCTGACCCCGGACGGCCGACAGGCCATCGTCGGCAACGTCACCGACGCCCGCGGCGACAAATGGAAACCCGAGCTGCTGGACCGGCAGTTCGGCGCCGCGCTGTGGCGGCAGTTGGAAAGCAGCCACTGGATCGCCGACGGCAAGGACGGGGCCCCGCGCGTGGTCTACACCTTCACCGATCCCAACTGCCCGTATTGCCGGCAGCTCTGGCGGGACGCCCGGCCCTGGGTCCAGGCCGGCAAGGTCCAGATCCGCCACATCCTGGTGGGCCTGCTGGCCGAGGACAGCCCAGCCAAGGCCGCCGCCCTCCTGGCCGCGCCGGACCCGGCCGCCGCGCTGGCGCGCCACGAAGCCGGCGATTCGGTGCGGCCGCTGGCCAAGCCGCCGGCCGCCGTCGGCGCCAAACTGGCGGTCAACCAGCGGCTGATGGAGCGCTTCGGCGTGTTCGCCACCCCGGCCTCCTTCTACCGCGACGCCCAGGGCCGGCTGCAAAAAATCCAGGGCGCGCCCGCGGCGGCCGCGCTGCAACAGCTGCTCGGACCGCGCTGAGCCGGAATCAGCCGTTCCGGCGGCTGCGCCGCCACTGCCACAAGGGCGGCAGCAAGAGCAGCGCGACCATGCCCAGCACCAGCCACAGCATATTGTCCTGCACCCACGGAATCGCTCCCAGCCAGTAGCCCATGGACACCAGCCCGCCGCACCAGATCACCGCGCCCAACACGTTGTAGCAGGCGAAACGGCGCGGACACATGCCGGACAAGCCGGCCAGAAACGGCGCCACCGTGCGCACGATGGGCACAAAACGGCCAATGGTGATGGTGGGCGCGCCGTAGCGGTCGAAAAAAGCCTGGGTCTTGGCCAGATGCTGGGGCTTGACCCAGCCGCGCCGGATCAGCGTCTGCCCCAGGGCGGAACGGCCGATGCTGTAATTCAACAAATCCCCCAGGATGGCCGCCAGCGTGATCAGCCCCATCGGCCACCAGGGCGACACGCCCTGCGCGCCCAGCAAGGCGCCGGTGGCGAACAGGAGTCCGTCGCCGGGCAGGAAGGGCAAGACCACCAGGCCGGTTTCGCAAAACACGATGGCGGCCACGATCCACACCCCCAGCGCCCAGTTCTGCGCCAGCAGGGACATCAGATTCTCATCGCCGAACAACCAGCTCAGAAACCCCATGGTCAACACACTGCTCTCCTTGCCTCAATGAATTCGTCGCGTCTAATGCTTGACCGCCGCGCCGGGCGGATGTTTCCCCGGTCTGAGGGCGCGGCCGCGGAATCTTAATTTGACATAGGCATATTGTTTTGTTTTTAATGATGACAGCAAATGTCAGAATTGATTCTGCAACGGCTATCGACTTTCAAACTAAACCGCTTTCAGGAAGCCGCCATGCCTCAGTTGCCGCAAGCCCCCTTCTTATCCCCCTGTCCGCGCGCGGGAGCGCCGACGTGAGCGCCGGCCTTGCCGCCCCGGAGCTATCCAGTCAGGACGACGCGCTGCCGCTGTACCGCCAAGTGTATCAACGCTTCATCCAGGCCATCAGCCAGGGCAGCCTGACGCCGGGACAACGGGTGCCGTCCATACGCGCGCTGGCCGGCGAGCTGCAAGTGTCGCGCAATACCGTGGAATTGGCTTACGAATTATTGATAGGCGAAGGTTATCTGGAGGCGCGCGGCCAGGCCGGCACCGTGGTGTCGCCGCGGCTGGCGGAAGTGCGCATGCAGCAGCCCCGCCCGGCGGACGCGCCGGCGCCGCGTCCGGCCAGCCTGTCCTTATTCGATTCCGCCTCCGACTGGCAGCCCCTGCCCTATCAACTGGGCTTGCCGGCGCTGGACCTGTTCCCGCGCAAGCTTTGGGCCAGCCTGAACACCCGCCAGCTGCGGCTGCAAAACCGTTTTCTGTCCTACCCTCAGCCGGCCGGCTACGGGCCGCTGCGCGAGGCCATCGCCGCCTATCTGCACCTGTCGCGCGGGCTGGACTGCTCGCCGCAACAGGTCTTCATCACCGCCGGCTACCGCGGCGCGCTGAATTTGATCGGCCGCACCCTGCTGCGGCCGCTGGACCAGGTGTGGATTGAAGATCCCTGCTTCCCGCCCAGCCGCCACCTGATGGCGGAAATGGGCGCGGAGCTGGTGCCGGTGCCGGTGGACCGGGACGGCATGCAGGTGGCCGTCGCCAAGGAGAGGGCGCCGCACGCCCGTTTCGCGCTGGTGACCCCGGCGCATCAAAGCCCGCTGGGAGTGTCGCTGTCCCTGGTGCGGCGTCTGGAACTGCTGGCCTGGGCCGAGCACAACAACGCCTTCATCATCGAAGACGATTACGACAGCGAATACCGCTACGACGGCCGGCCGCAGCCGGCGCTGGCCAGCCTGGGGGCCAACGACAACGTGCTCTACGTCGGCAGCTTCAGCAAGGTGCTGAGCCCGGCGCTGCGCCTGGCCTATCTGGTGGTGCCCAAGCCCCTGCTGACGCGCTTCAACGCCGCCTGCCATACCTGGCACGACGGCTGCCCGTTGTTGAATCAGGGGGTGGTGGTGGATTTCATGCAGGAGGGCCACTTCATCCGCCATCTGCGCAAGATGCGCTCCGCCTACGCGCAGCGCCGCGAGCTGGTGATCGCCAGTCTGCGGCAAGCGTTCGGCGAGCGGATGAGTTTCGACGTGCCGGCCTGCGGCCTGCATTTGCTGGCGCGGCTGGATCGCTCGGAGGACGACATCGCCTTGGCGCAGCGCGCCAAGCGCGAGCGCTTCGGCATCGCCGCGCTGTCGGCGCGGGCGCTGGAAGCGGATTGCGGCAAGGGTTTGTTATTCGGCTTCGCCAACGTGGCCACGCCGGAGCAGGCCGCGCAACAGGCGCGGAATCTGCGCCTATGCCTGGAAGGCCGGTCCTTGCCGTCGGGCGGCTGAGAACCTGTTTACGATCTGCCGCGCGTCGTCGATACGGCGTTGAAAACGGCGGGGCTTGGCGGGCGTCGCCCAAGGGCCCCGTCCGGCCCAGCAAGCCTCAATCCGGAATCACCGCCGTCGCCTCGATCTGCACCTTGGCGCCCGGCACCATCAAGGACGCCACCTGGAACGCGCTCATCACCGGAAAATGGCCGATCAGCTCCCGGTAGGCGCGGCCCACTTCGCGGGCCTCGGCGAAATAAGCGTCGCGGTCGGACACATACCAGGTCAGCCGCACCAGGTGCTCCGGCCGCGCGCCGGCCTCGGCCAGGACCGCCACGATGTTCTTCAGGATCTGGATCGCCTGCTCGGCGTAGCCCGGCCCCACCAGCTTTTCTTCCGCGTCCCAGCCCAGTTGGCCGGAGGTGAACACCAGGGTGCCGCGCGCGGCGATGCCGTTGGCGTAGCCGCGCGGGCGCGCCCATTCCGGCGGTTGCAGAATTTGCATCATGCCGCCGCCTCCTCCAGCAAGCCGCTCAAGGCGGCGCGCACGTCGGCCGGAGCGTCGATGGCGGCGCCGCTGTCCAGCGAGATGTGCACCAGCACCTGGCGGCAGCGCAGCCGCAGTTCGCCGTTGGCGTGGCCTTCGATGTCCAGGGTCAGCGAGCTGCCACCCAGCCGCGCCACGCGCAGCTGCAGCGTCAGCTGCTCGCCCTGACGGGACGGGCGCAGGAATTCGCAGTCCAGCTTGACGATGGGCAGACCCAGCCGGCGCGGGCCGATGAAGTCGGCGAAGCTGATGCCCAGCCCTTCGGTGAACCAGTCTTCCACCAGCCAGTTGCTCAGCACCAGGTATTGCGGGAAGTAAACGATGCCGGCCGGATCGCAGTGGGAGAAGCGGATCGGGTAGGCCTTGGAAAAATGGGGGTCTTGCATCTTGTCGCTTTCTTGGCGTGGGCGACCATCGCCGCCCCTTGTGTGTGTCAGACGGCTTCGGTTTCCGCTTGCGCGGCGCGCTCCGCCAGCCGCAGATAATTGCCCAGCATGCTGAGCCCCTGTTCGGTCAGCACCGATTCCGGATGGAATTGCAGGCCGTGAATGGGCAGGCTGCGGTGGCGCAGCGCCATGATCTCGCCCCGGCCGCCGTCGGCGCGCAGCGCCCAGGCGGTGGCGACCAGCTCCTCCGGCAGCGCGTCCGCCACCAGCGAGTGGTAGCGCGCCACCTTGAGGCCGTCGGCCAGGCCTTCGAACAGGCCCTCGCCGTCGTGATGGATGCGCGACACTTTGCCGTGCAGCACTTCGTCGGCGCGGCGCACTTGCGCGCCGAAGGCGGCGGCGATGCACTGGTGGCCCAGGCAGATGCCGAGGATGGGCAGGCGGCCGGCGAAGCGGCGGATCGCCGCCAGCGACACCCCGGCCTCGGCGGGCGAACAGGGGCCGGGCGAGACGATCAGCGAGCGCGGCCGCAGCGCTTCCATCTCCTCCAGGCTGATCTCGTCGTTGCGCCTCACCATGATGTCCGCGCCCAACATGCCCAGGTACTGCACCACGTTGTAGGTGAAGGAATCGTAGTTATCGATCATCAAATGCATATCGCCTCCTCTTGCCGCGCCGCCGCGGCCAGCTTGGCCGCCAGCAGCATCAACCGGCTTTTTTCCAGGGTTTCCTGCCATTCGCGCTCGGCCAGCGAGTCCTGCACCACGCCGGCGCCGGCCTGCACGTGCAGCCGGCCGTCTTGCAGCACGCCGGTGCGTATGGTGATGGCCTGATCGGCGTTGCCGCGCCAGCCGATATAGCCGATGGAGCCGCCGTACACGCCGCGCGAATGCGGCTCCAGCTCGGCGATCACTTCCAGCGCCCGCACCTTGGACGCTCCGCTGAGGGTGCCGGCCGGGAAGGTGCTCTTGAGCACGTCCAGCGCCTGCGCCTGTTGCGGCAGCTTGCCGGACACGGTGGAAACGATGTGCATGACGTGGGAGAAGGGCTCCACGGTCAGCAGTTCGTCCACTTGCACGCTGCCCAGCTCGGCCAGCCGGCCCAGATCGTTGCGCGCCAGGTCCACCAGCATCATGTGTTCGGCGATTTCCTTGGGATCGGCCAGCAGTTCGCGGCGCAAATCCTGGTCTTCCGCCGCGTCCGCGCCGCGGCGGCGGGTGCCGGCCATGGGCCGGCTGGTGATCCGCTCGTCTTGCTGGCGGAACAGCATCTCCGGCGAGGCGCCGACGATCTGGGCCTCGCCCAGATTGAGCAGATAGCGGTAGGGGGTTTCGCCCAGGCCGGACAAGGCCCGGTACAAGGTGGGCGCGTCGGCGGCGAAGGGCTGGCTCATGCGTTGGGACAACACCACCTGCATCACGTCGCCGGCGGCGATGTAGTCCTTGATCCGGCCCACCGCCTGCTGGAAGTCCTCGCGCGCAAAGGCGTAATCCAAGGCGGGGTCCGCCGTCGCGTCCGCGGCGAAAACCGGCGGCGGCGCGGACGGCTCCGCCAGCAGCGCGCGGGTTTGCTCGCACAAGCGCAGCAAGCGCTGTTGGCCGCGGGCGTAGCCGGCCGCCTCGGCGGCTTCGTGGACGATGCAGTAGACGCTGGCCTGCTGGTGGTCCAACACCAGCAAGTCCAGGCTCAGCCATTGCAAGGCGTCCGGCAGCGCCAGCCCGGAGGGCTTGCGCGGCTGGCGGCGCAGCCGCGGCTCGATCAGGCGAGTGGTTTCGAAGCCGAAATAGCCGAACAGGCCGCCGGAAAACGGCGGCAAGGCGCTGAAGTGCGGCGCGCGCCAGCCTTGTTGCAGCTTGGCCAGCTCCGCCAGCGGGTCCGCGCACTCCAGTTCGCGCAGCAGCTGGCCGTCGCGCCAGTGGCGCAGCCGGCCCTCGTCCAGCTCCACCCGCTCGCGGCAGGGCAGGCCGATCACCGAATAGGCGCGCTGAAACGCGCCGTCGCGCCAGTGACCGGTTTCAAACAGATAGTCCTGGCCCTGGTTGGCCAGCGCCTGGTACAGCGCCAGCGGGTCCGCGCCCGCCGGCAGCGGCAGGGTCCGCCACAGCGGCGCCAGGCTGAAGCCGTGGTCGCCGTAACGCAGAAAGGCCTCTTCGCTCAGCATACTTTTTCCTCCTTGCGCTCCGCCTGCTCTCGGGCGGCCAGCTGCGCCATCGCGCGCCGGTCCGGCTTGCCGTTCTTGTTCAGCGGAATCTCCTCCAGCGCCAGCACCAGCGCCGGGCGCTTATAGCTTTCCAGATGAGCTTCCAGCGTGGCGTGCACCAGGCGCACCAGCGCCTCGCTGTCGTCGCCGGCGCGCAGGATCAGCGCCGGGCGGGCTTCGCCGTCGCGGTCCGGCGCGGCCACCACGTAGGCGTCGCCCAGTTCCGGCAGCAACGCGGCCAGCAGGTTTTCGATTTCCACCGGCACCACCCAGCGGCCGAACACCTTGAAGCGGTCGTCCTCGCGGCCGTGGAAGCTCAGATAGCCGTGCTCGTCGCGGCTGAACAGATCGCCGGTGCGATACCAGCCGTCCTGGAAGCGCTCTTGCTCTTCCTGCGGACGCCGCCAGTAGCCCAGCGCGCGGCTGGGCGCCTTGACCAGCAGCACCCCGCATTCGCCGGCCGGCGCGTCCCGGCCGTCGGCGTCGACGATGCGCGCCTCCCAGCCCGGCAACATGCGGCCGACGCTGCCGGCGCGCAGCGCGTCCGGATAGCTGGTGGCGAACACATGGCACATTTCGGTGGCGCCGATGCCGTCGTGCAGATCGAAGCCGAAACGCTGACGCCAGCGCCGCGCCAAAGGCGCGGACAGCGGGGCGCCGGCGGAGAAGGCCAGCCGGATCGCCACGTCGGACGGCTCCAGGCCGTGTTCCAGCAGCAGCCGGTACAGGGTGGGCACGGCGAACAATACGGTGGGACGGAACTGGCGCAACACGCCGGCCACGCGTTCGGCCGACGGCCAGGCGCCGTCCAGCACGCCGCAAGCGCCCAGATACAGCGGGAAGAACAAGCTGTTGCCCATGCCGTAGCCAAAGAAGGATTTGGGCACCGAGTACAACACGTCGTCCGCGCCCAGCCGCAGCTGGCCGGCGGCGAAGTGCGAGCACACCGCCAGCATGGAGCGGGCGCTGTGCACCACGCCCTTGGCCTGGCCGGTGCTGCCGGAGGTGTATTGGATCAGCGCCGGCGCGTCTTCCGGCTGGCGCGCGAAATCGTCCCAATCGTCGTCGGGGCTGTCGCCGGCCAGCCATTCCAGATGAGCGCCGGCGTCCAGCAGCCGCAGCTTGGCCGCGGCCGGCCACACCGCGATCTGCGAGGACTGGCCCAGGCACAGCGCCGGAGCGGCGTCGGCCAGCAGATGGTGGAGCGAGGCGGCGTCCAGCCGCGGATTGGCCACCACCGGCAAAGCGCCCACCGCCAGCGCGGCGTAAAAGGCCACTGCCAGCTCCGGGCCGTCGTCCAGCGCGATCAGCACGCGCTCGCCGGCGGCCACGCCTTCGGTTTGCAGCCAGGCGGCCTGACGGCGCAGCGCGCGGTTGAGCTGGCGGTAGCTGAGGCTGAAGCCGGGGCCGACGAAGCAGAGCCGGTCGCTGTCCGGCCGGCTGGCGGCCAGGCGCTCGGCCAGATTGATCAGCGGTTCCGGGGCGGCCGCGTCCTGCGCCGGCCGCGCCGCCGCGCCGGAGGGCTGGGTCAGCGCGGCGATCAGCCGGTCGGTCAAAGCCAGCGCCTGGCGCGGATTGAGGCGCGGGTCGCAGCTGCTGTGGTAGGCGCGGCCCAGGTCTTCCTCGGCCAGCGCCTCCGGTCCGCCCAGGCATTCGGTCACGTCCAGAGCGCTCAATTCCAGGTGCACGCCGCCGGCGTGGCTGCCGCAGTCGCGGTGGGCGGCGAGGAAGGCCTCCACCTCGGCCAGGATGTCTTCATAGCGCCGGGTCTTCACGCCGTTGGCCGCTTGCACGCCGTTGCCGTGCATCGGATCGCACAGCCACAGCACTTGGCGGCCTTCCGCGCGCACCGCATCCAGCAGCGCCGGCAGGCGCTGGATCTGCGCCGCGCCGAAGCGGGTGATCAGGGTCAGCCGGCCGGCCTCGTTGTCCGGGTTCAGCGCGTCGATCAGGCGCAGCAGTTCCTCGCGCTCCATGCCGGGGCCCACTTTGACGCCGACGGGATTGTTCACGCCGCGCAGGAATTCCAGATGCGCGCCGTCCAGCTGGCGGGTGCGTTCGCCCACCCACAGGAAGTGGCCGGAGCCGCAATACCAGTCGCCGCGCTCGTCCTGCTGCAGCTGGGCCTGTTCATAAGGCAGCAGCAGCGCTTCGTGGCTGACGTAGTAGCCGCTGTCGCGCGGCGCGGCCTCGCGGTCCAGGCCGCGCAGGTAGTTGAGGCTGGCGGCGGCGTGGAAATAGGCGGATTCCAGCCGCTGCGGGTCGTGGGCGCGCGCGGCGGCGGCGAATTCCACGCCGTTGATGATGTCGCCGCGATAGCTGGGCAGGCTCAATCCGCCCAGCGCTTCCTGCGGCTGGCTGCGCGGCTTGGCGTACTGGCCGGCGATGCGGCCGATGCGCAGCACCGGGCGCTGCAGCGCCTGGCCCAGGTCCGCGGCCATGCGTTCCAGCAGGCGGTAGTGGCCGCCCAGCACGTCCGGCCGCAGGCCGGCGAAGCGCTCGGCGCAGTCTCCGGCCTGGATGACGAAGCCCTCTCCCCGCGCCACGCCGGCCAGCGCGGCGCGCAGCCGGCGGATTTCGGCGGAAGGCACCAGATTGGGATAGGCGCTCAGACGCGACAGCACGGCATGCAACGCGGCGCCGTCGTCGTAATCGGGCATTTGTGTGTGCGGTTTCGCCTGCCAGCTGCTTGGGCTCCAGGCTTTGGATAGTGTCAGCATCGTGATCTCGTTTATCGGGTGCTGATTGGGAAAAGCCCGCCCGGCAAGAGCCGCTTGCGCCGGGCAAGGCTGGCGGGCCGCGCCGCCCGGGGGGCGGGAGACGCGGCCGGGCTTCAGGCGCTCAGTTCCTCGCGCAGCGCGATGCCGCCCAGGTTCTGCAACAAGGGCGCGTTCTCGCAGGCCAGGTAGACGCACTCCTCCGCGCCGGTGTTGACGTGCTGGTGCTCGGCCCAGACCGGCACGTAGATGGCGTCGCCGGCGCGCCACGGCACCTGGCGGTCGCCGATGCGGGAATAGCCCTGGCCCTGGGTGACGTAGATCACCGTCTCGTAGTTGTGGCGGTGCAGGCGGGTGGACTCGCCCTCTTCCAGCCGGCCTATGGTCAGGCTGATGGTGCGGCTGGGCAGATCGACGATGTGCACCTTGTGCTTGCGCTCGGAGGAGAAGGCCTGGTCGCCGCCCTGGCTGGCCGCCATCACCTGCTCGTGGCTCAGCCGCGCCGGCAACTGGGCCTGCAACTGGCTGGGCACGCGCCAGAAATCGGCGGAGGAGAAATGGCCGGCCGGAGCCGCGGCGGGCGCGGCGGCCGGCTGCGCCTGGCAATGCGCCCAGATGGCGTCGAACATCGCCACGCGGCGGGCGATCAGCTCGCGGCCCACGGCGATGGCCTGCTCGCGGCGCGCGTCCTGGTCCAGGGTCAGGCGCTGCATGATGGCCAGCATGGTCAGCGCGTGGTCTTCGTCTTCCTCGATGTGCAGGCTGAAGAACTCGGTGGCGTCCTCGCCGAAGCCGTGGTGTTGCAGCGCTTGCAGGATGGGGCGGTAGATCAGCGGCACGATGGCTTCCGCGCCCAGGCACATCGCGGCCAGGCCGGCCAGCGCGTCCGAGGACTGGCAGTGGCCCATCATGGTGTCCACCATCGCCAGGGTCTGCGGCAGCGGCGCGTGCGAGGCCGGCGCGGCGCCCACCACGCGCAAGGTGCGCTGGAACATTTCCGCGTGGGTGATGGCGCTGCCGCCGTCCACGCCCATTTCCTCGCGCATGTTTTCCATCAGCGCCATCACGTCGGCCGGGTCGCTCAGCTGGCCCATCAGCGCGCACAGATAGCGGGTGAAGTGGCGCGAGTAATGACTGTGCTGAACCAGCAGGGTGCGCACGGTGGCCAGGCTGGCCTCATTGCGTTCCAGCGCTTGCAGCAGCGGGTGTTCCACCAGGCCCTGCAGGTCTTCTTCTTTCAGCCAATCGGCCCAGATCAGGCTCATGCCTGCGATCAACGGGGTCTTGCTGCCGCTTTTTTCCAACAATGCTTCCATGTCCATCTCCCAATCGAAGTGTGCGGTTCGCGGCGCGGAAAGCGCCGCGGCGTCCAGGTGTTGCGGTGTTGCGAAATCAGGCCCGGGCAAAGCGCAGCGCCGGGTTGCGCCAGCTCAGGAACAGCAGCCCGGCGGCGGCGCAGCCGGCCGGGAACAGATACATGCCGGCCCAGCCCAGCCGGTGGATGGCGATGCCGCCCAACCAGGAACCGAGCGCGGCGCCGAAGAAGAAAACCGTCATGAACAGGCTGTTCAGCCGTGAGGCGGCGGCGGGGTCTATGCCCAGCACCCGGCCCTGGGCGATGGTCTGCACCGAGCGCACGCCCAGATCGGTCACCATCAGGAAGATCACGATCATCAGCACCTGGCTGCCCAGCCAGACGCCGGCCAGCGAGGTGGCGGCGATGCCGACGCCCAGCAGCGCGATCACGCCGTGCCAGTCCAGCCGGCGCTGCAGCCATTGCGCCAGCCACGGCGCGCGCAGCGCGGCGATGGAAGTGAAGGCCAGCAGGCCGGTCTGACCGGCGTTCCAGTTCAGGGTGGCGTGGGTCAGCGAGGACAGATTGGCCCAGATGCCGTTGGAGGCGGCGAAGAAGCAGGCGGCCACCAGCGCCAGCCGGCGCAGCTCCGGCAGCTTCAGCCACAAAGCGCCCTGCTGGCTCAGCATGCGGCCGTAGCGCAGCTGGCCGGCCAGCGGCACCTCGCCGATGCAGCCGCGCAGCGCCAGGCCGATGACGAAGGTCAGGGCGCCCACCGTCAGATAGATGCCGCGCCAGCCGATGTGCTCGCCGCCCCAGCCGGCCAGCACCCGCGCCAGCAGCAGGCCGGCGAACAAGGAAGTGAGCAGGCTGCCCACCACCCGCCCGCGCTGCTCCGCCGCCAGCGCCTTGGCGCTGTAGGCCAGCAACAGCTGGCCAGCGATGGACAGCAGGCCGGCCAGGCCGCACAGCAGCACCATCAGCCAAGGCGACGGGGCGATGCCCACCAGCAGCAGCACCGCGCCCAGCGCCAGCATGGTGGCGGGGATCAGCCGGCGCGGCGCGATCATGTCGCCCAGCGGCAAGCCCAGGATCAGGCCGGCGCCGTAGCCGAACTGGGTGGCCACCGACAGCCCCCACAGCGAGTCCGCGGACAGGCCGAAAGAGACGGCGATCAGCTGCGTCATCGATTGGTGGTAGACCACCGCCGCCACGGAAAACCCGGTGGCCAGGCAATAGAGGGTCAGCGCCCAGCGGGACAGGGCGTTTTGAGAGGTCATGATGTGTGTCCTTAGGCGCGGATCAGTCGAATGACAGCGCCAGTGTTGAAGTCAGCGGGCGGCTGCGGCAGCTGAGCACATAGCCGGCGGCCACCTCCTCGGGCGCCAATGCGTGCGGCGCCTCCATGTCCACTTCGCCGGCCAGCACCTGGCAGCGGCAGGTGGCGCAAACGCCGGCCTTGCAGGAGTAGCGCGGCGTGACGCCGGCTTGCAGCAAGGCGTCCAGCAGGTTGTCCACCGGCGCGCCCAGTTCCACCTGGCGCTGCATGCCGTCCATCCTCACCGTCACCCGCACCCGCTCCGGGCTGTCCGCCAACGCGCGCTCGGCGCGGGCCGGACCGGCGGCCGGGGCCGCGGCGTAGTGTTCGCTGCGGACGCGTTCCGGCGGCAGGCCGCTGTCGCTCAGCGCCTGGCTCACCGCCGCCATCATGCCGGCCGGGCCGCAGACGTAGGCGTGGTCGATGGAGGCTGCCGGCAGGCAGCCGCGCAGCAGCGCCAGGCAGCGCTCGCGGTCCAGCCGGCCGTTGAACAGCTCGATGTCCTGCTCTTCCGCGCTGAACAGATAGATCAGGGACAGACGCGCCGGGTAGCGGTCCTTCAGCGTCGCCAGCGTTTCGCGGAACTGCAGCGAGGCCAGGTTGCGGTTGCAATAGACCAGGGTGAAGCGGCTGAGCGGCTCGCGCAGCAAGGTGGCCTGCAAGATGGACAAGACCGGGGTGATGCCGCTGCCGGCGGCGAAACCGGCGTAATGGCGGGCCGTTTCCGGCGCCGCCGGCAGGCCGAAGCGGCCGGACGGCGGCAAGGCCTCCAGCATCGCGCCCGGCCCCAAACTATCGTGCGCCCATTGCGAGAAGCGGCCGCCGGCCACCCGCTTGATCGCCAGCTGCAGCTTGGGCGCGTCCGGCGCGTTGCACAGCGAATAACTGCGGCGCACTTCCTCGCCGTCCAGCCAGGCGCGCAGGGTCAGATGCTGGCCCGGCTCGTGGCGGAAGCGGTCGCGGTGTTCTTCCGACGGCTCCAGCGTCAACAGCAGACTGTCCGGCGTGTCGCGCTGGATCTCGGTCAGCTGCAAAGGGTAAAACTGCGGCATGACGGCTTCCTCATAAACTCTTGAAGTGCTCGAACGGATTGCGGCAGGCCTCGCACTGGTACAGCGATTTGCAGGCGGTGCCGCCGAATTCGCCCTGCGGGCGGGTGGCGTCGGAACCGCAGCGCGGACAGGGCACCCGCGGCGCGGCGACGGCGACAAAGCTCAAGCGCTGCCAGCCCGGCTCCGCCGGCAAGGGCGGGGCGATGCCGGCGGCGCGCAGCTTGGACCGGCCGCTTTCGCTGAGCCAGTCCGTGCTCCAGGCCGGATGCAGCCGCGTTTCCAGCCGCACCGCCTCCACGCCCCGGTCTTGCAGGGTCTGGCGGATATTGCTGTCTATCTGCGCCTTGGCCGGGCAGCCGCTGTAGGTGGGCGTCACCACCACCCGCAGCGCGTCGTCCTCCCAGCGCACGTCGCGCACGATGCCCAGGTCCACGATGGAGACATAAGGCATCTCCGGGTCCGGAATGCCGGCCAGCCATTCCCAGACGCGCTCGGTGCCGCTTTGCACCTCCAGGCCGTGCACCCGGCTCACCAGCCGGCTCCCGGATGGGCGCGGGTCAGGAACTGCATCTCCATCAGCAGGGCCACCAGCGCCTCGCCGTGCGCGCCGCGCTTGCCGCCGCTGACCGCCGGCGCCGCGCGCGGCGGCTCCAGCGTGGCCGCGGCCAGCACTTCGTTGACGTAGGCCAGCCATTCCGGATACAGCGCGGCCAGGTCGCAGCCCACGCCCTGGGCCAGCATCGCCTGCTCCAGTTCGTCCATCTCGAACAATTCGCCCACGTAATGCCAGCAGCGCTCCAGCGCCAGCCGGCAGAATTCGCGGCTTTGCCGGCTGCCGTCGCCCAGCCTCACCACCCAGCCGCTGCTGCGGCGCAGGTGGTAAGTGGCCTCTTTCAACGCCTTGGCGGCGATGGCGGCCACTTCCGCGTCCGCCGAATCCGACAGCTCGCGCAGCAGCAGGCAATGCCAGCTGTCGAACAGAAACTGGCGCATCTGGGTGTCGGCGAAATTGCCGCGGGTCAGCTCCGCCAGCAACACGTTGCGGAAGGCCTGGGCGTCGCGGCCGTAGGCCAGATCGTCCTCGCTCTGCGCCGGCGTCAGCCCGCGGCCGGCGGCGTCCAGCCACAGCCGCGCCTGGCCCAGCAGGTCCAGCGCCACATTGCTCAGCGCCAGGTCTTCTTCCAGCGTGGGCGCGTGGCCGCACCATTCGCACAAGCGCTGCGACAGGATCAGCGCGTTGTCGCCCAGGCGCAGCAGGTATTCCGCGCGCAGGTTTTTCAATTCCGGATGCAGGGTCACAGGTGTTGCACTCCCTCTGGCACCTCGTAATAGGTGGCGTGGCGGAAACCCTTGTCCGCCGCGGTCTCGAACCACGGCGCGCGCTCCACCTCGCCGCTGCTCACCAGGTCTTCGGCGGCCACCAGCCACAGGCTGACGAACTCGCCGCGGCGGGTGAACACGTCGCGCGCGTGCTGCAGCGCCATCGCCGCGTCGCTGGCCTGCACGCTGCCCACGTGGCGGTGCGCCACGCCGTTCTGGCTGCGCGCGAACACTTCCCACAGCTTCCACTCATGCATCTCGTTCTCCTTGCGGCCCCGCCGCCAGCTTGGCGGCGTGGCAGGCGGCGGCTTCTCGCACCCAGGCGCCCTCGTCCCAGGACCGGCGGCGGCTGGCGAGACGCTCGCGGTTGCACAGGCCCTGGCCCCGGATCACCCGGTTGAATTCGTCCCAGTCGATGCGGCCGATCTCGTAATGCCCGGTGTCCGGGTTGAAACGCAGATCCGGGTCCGGCACCGTCAGGCCCAGGTGCAACACTTGCGGCACGGTCTGATCGACGAACTTCTGGCGCAGGGTGTCGTTGGAATACAGCTTGACGCCCCAGCGCATCGAGCGCTGCGAGTGCACCGAATCCTCGTCCGGCGGGCCGAACACCATCACCGTCGGCCACCACCAGCGGTTGAGCGCGTCCTGCGCCATCCGCCGTTGCGCCGGCGTGCCCTCCGCCAGCCGCCGCACCAGATCGAAACCCTGGCGGTGGTGGAAGCTCTCCTCCTGGCAGATGCGCACCATGGCGCGGGCGTACGGGCCGTAGGAACAGCGTGACAAGGGCACTTGGTTGACGATGGCGGCGCCGTCGGTCAGCCAGCCGATCATGCCGACGTCCGCCCAGCTCAAGGCCGGATAATTGAAAATATTCAGGTACTTGGCCTCGCCGGCCAGCAGCTGCCCGTAAGCCTGCTCCCGGCTCAGGCCCAGGCTCTCCAGCGCGCTGTACAGATACTGGGCGTGGCCGGCCTCGTCCTGCACCTTGGCCAGCAGGATGCATTTGCGGCTGAGGCTGGGCGCGCGGGTGATCCAGGCGCCCTCCGGCAACATGCCCACGTATTCGGAATGGGCGTGCTGCGCCATCTGCCGCTGCAAGGTGCGGCGGTAGGCCTCCGGCATCCAGTCCTGCGGCTCGATCTTTTCGCCGCCGTCTATCCGCTGTTGAAACGCCTGCTCCAGCGCTTCCAGGTGCTCCGTCGTCGCCATCGGTCAGCCTCTCAGGTAATCCAGCAGGCTTTGCGGCTCCGCCGCCGCCTCCGGCTGGCGGTCCAGGGACTGGTTCCAGCGCAGCGCGCTGAACACCTCGCGCAGGCCGTCATCGTAATCGCGCTGCCAGCTCCAGAACTGCTCGCGCGCCACGCGCTTGAGCACCTTGCCGGTGGAGCCCACCGGCAGCGCGTAATCGTCGCCGAGCACGCCCACGCACACGGTGTAGTCCGGCAGCGCGCCGCGGCCCTTGAACGGGAAGCAGTCCAGCGCCTGGCGCAGCACCTCGTCCGCGTCCAGCGCCGCGCCGGCCTTGCCGCGCGCCAGCACCAGCACCGCTTCTTCGCGCGTCGGCCCGCGCGAAACGCCGATCACGCTGACGTCGAACAGATCCGCATGACTCAGCAAATGCTCTTCCAGCAGCAAGGTGTAGGCCGGCTCGCCCAGCGGCGTCGGCACCGCGTCCACGATGCGGTCCAGGTGCACGAACTCGCCGTTGTCCAGGCGCAGGCCGATGTCGCCGGTCAACCAGTAGCCGTTCAGCGTGGTCAGCGCGGTCAGATGCGGCTGGCCGTAATAGCCCGGCGTCACCGTGGGGGAACGCACGCCGATATAGCCCGGCTGGCCGTCCGGCAACAACTCGCCCTGCGGAGTGAGCACGTCGCAGCGCGCGTAGGACGCCGCCGCGCCCACGGTGCGCTTGCTGGCCACCTGTTCCGGCGTGGACACCTTGAAGAACTGCGACATGCCCAGCTCGGACGCGCCGAACATATCGGTGAAGCGGCCCCGCGGCGCCAGGCGCAGCAGTTGGCGGATATGCGCCTCGTGCGCGGTGTCGCCGGTGTTGTAATAACGGCGCACCGAGTCGAAATAGCCGTCCGGCAGGTTCAGTTCCGCGAAGGAGGCGTAAGTCTGCGAAAACGCGGTGACGATGGTGGGCTGGAAGCTGGCGATCAGATTGGCCGCCACTTGGCCGGTTTGCGTCGCCAGCGCCAGCGCCGGCAATTGCAGCATGGTGGCCGTCATCAGATAGCTGACGCCGGCCGCGTGGGTGGGCGGCATCGCCGTGGCCAGCTTGTCCTCGTCTTGCTCGACAAAGCCGCGCAGGCGCTCGCGCTTGCCGTTGAAGAACTGCGCGTGGCCAAACAGCACCGCCTTGGGAATGCCGGTGGTGCCGGAGCTGTGGCACACCATCACGATGTCCTCGTCCTTCACCGCCGCCGGCCAGCCGGAAGCCGGCAGCGGCGCCAACGCCACCGCCGCGCCGGCGTTGAAGCCCGCGTCCAGCGCGGTGAGGCCGCGCAGCGCGCCGGCCAGATCCCAACGCGCGTCGGTTTCCTTGTCGTAGACGAACACGTCGAAGCGGTTGCGCTGCGCGTACAGCGCCGCGATGTCGGCGCGCAGATGGCCGTTGATCAGCACCGGCACGCAGCCCAGGCTGCCCAGCGCCAGGAAATGCAGGAAGGACGGAATGCCGTCGCCCAGGAACAAGCAGACATGCCGCCCCGCCTGGATGCCCTGCTGGCGGTACCAGGCCGCCAGATCGCTCACCAGATGGAACAGGCTGTCCAGGGAAAAGGACTGATAGGCGTTGCCGCGCGGGCCGATAAAAGGCTTTTCCAGGAACAGATAGTCTTCCCGGCTGCCGCCGTAGGCGGCGTGGGCCTTGAACAGGAAATTGCCGGCGCCCAGTTCCGGATCGTTGAACAGCGCGTCCCAGGCTTGCTTTTTAATCAGGTGGTCCATGTCGGTGTGTGTCTGCTGGCGTTGGTTGAGCCCGCCGCTTGCGGCCAGGCGGGAGGGTGGACTGTCTGCGAGCCCGCTCGCGCTCTCGCGAGCGGACCCCTGGTCAGGCGCTTACTGACGCATGCCGACGGCGAGCCGGTTCATGCCGTTCATCAGCGCGATGGCGAAGGTCAGATCGGAAATCTCCTGGTCGCTGAAATGCGCTTTCAGCGGCAGATAGGCGGCGTCGTCGGCGTGGCTGTCCACCACATAAGTCAGCGCCTCCGCCCATTCCAGCGCGGCCTTCTCGCGCTCGCTGAACTGGGCGCTGACGCGCCAGCCGGCCAGTTCCGCCAGACGGCGGTCGCTTTCCTCGCGCTCGCGCAGGGCCTTGGTGTGCATGTTCAGGCAGAAGGAACAACCGTTGATCTGGGACACGCGCAGATAGATCAGCTCGATCAGCGGCAGGCCCAGCACGCTCTTTTCCAGGCCCTGCTTCACCAGGCGGAAACCCTGCAGCAGTTCCGGGGACAATTCGTAATACGCAAGACGCAAGCTACTCATGATCAACACTCCTAAATTTGGATAAGGACAGGAAGCGGGCGCGGCCCGGCCGCGCCCGGAAACTTCAGACGCGGCGCGCGCCCGGCGCCGCTTCCAGCGAACTGGCCAAGTACACCAGCGCGGCGCAGGCGGCGCAGGTGAGCACGCTGAAATTCAGCGACAGCTTCAGGCTCTGGAACGCGGCCATGCTCAGGGCGAACACCAGCAGCAGCGCCGCGCTGATCCAGGCGGAGGCGCGCAGTTGAACGCCCAGCAACAGGGTCACGCCCAACACCGCCTCCAGCGCGTTCACCGCCCAGGCCAGCACCGGAATCAGACCGGCCGGCGCCCACGGGCACAGCTTGGCTACATGGCGATAGAAGTTTTCCATCGTTCCCCAGGACACCCCCAGTTCGCCCATATGGCCCCAGAAGCCGAAGCGATCCGCCACCGCCGACAAAAACGCCGCCGCCAACGCGAACCGGGCCAACAGCAACACCGCCTTCCAGGCGCTTTCCTTTTGCATGCCTAAACCTCCCAATCGATATGGATGCCAACCCGCGACGGCGCGCCGCCAAGTTATGCAATATGGATTGCACTGTAATGGACATACTCGATACGCATAAGGGACAAGAATGAATTTTCCGACCATGACAAAGCGCATGAAGGCATTTGGAAACTGGAAAGACGGCGCGCGGATCGCCAAGCGACAAACCGCGCAAACCATTGAAAAGAAAAGTAGATTCAATAGAGACCAGATCGCGTGGAACGGCGCCGCGCCGACGCCCGCGCCGCGGGGACATGACCCCGTCGCCGCCCGGCGGGCATGACCCCGTCCGCGCCGCAGCCTGTCCGGACGGACAGCCTGGCTCGGCAAAAACACCCTTTACCCGCCGCCCCCGCCGCGCTTAAATGACAGGCTTATCCACAACGAAGAGCCGCCGACAACACCTCGCGGAGAAGCTGAGCCAAGACGCGCCGACGCAGAAAACGAAGTTTCTGCGAAGCTACAGCACCCGTCGTACGACCAAAAGGCGGACGCAGGATCAGGGGTTTTGTTCGTGGATCTAAAGGCACACACCATGCGCCGCTTCCTGCTCCCCCTCATCGCCGCCGGCCTGACCCTGGCCGGCGCCGCCCAGGCCAAAACCCTGAATTTCTCCGGCTACGTCTGGGAAGTCCGCAACCAGATCCAAAGCGGCCCCGGCCCCAACGACTGGGACGAGAACAACGCCTGGGTGGACGCCCAGGGCCGGCTCCACCTGAAGATCGCCCAACGCGCCGGCAAGTGGAGCAGCGCCGAAGTCTACCTGCCTCAGCGGCTGGGCTTTGGCCGCTACCAGTTCAAGCTGATAGGCCGGCCGGACCTGTTCGACGACAACATCGTGCTGGGCCTGTTCAACTACCCGACGCCGGACGTGGGCCCGGACGCCAGCAATGAAATCGACATCGAATTCGCCCGCTGGGGCAACCGGCAAAACCCGATGGGCAACTACACCGTCTACCCGGCCGTGCCCGGCCCCAAGCCCACCTCCTACGCCTTCGAACCGAATCTCAACGGCGACTACAGCACCCACCGCTTCAACTGGAACGCCAGCCGGGTGCTCTACCAATCGCTGCACGGCCACCAGGATGGCGACCTGTATGAAATGGCGCGCTGGAACTTCGCCCCGGCGGACCCCACGCGCCTGGTGCCGCAGCAACCGCTGCCGCCCCACATCAATCTATGGCTGTTCCAGGGACGGCCGCCCAAGGACGGCAAGGAAGTGGAGATCGTGATTAAGGAGTTCTCCTTCATCCCGGCCGCCGCCAAATAAGCACGCAGCGGCATTTTCGCGGCGAAAACGACAAAACCCGGCCAGGCGGCCGGGTTTCTCACTGAATACAAGATTCGTTAAAGCTTGATCATGGCCAAACGCTTAGGCCAATAACGCTCCAGCAAGGCGAACAAAATGGCCGCCGTCTCCACGTCCATCACCCCGCGGTAATCGCTGGCGCGGAAATGCATCTGGAAGGCGCGCACTAGGGTGGCGAAGCCGGCGTCGCCGCCCGCCGCCGCCTCGTAGCCGTAATGCTTGAACGCCTCCAGCATCTTCTCCCGGCTAGGCAAACCCTGCTGCTGGAACCGCCGCACGTACTTGCACTGCGTCTCCGCCTCCGGCCACGCGCCCACCCCGGCCAGGTGCAGCTCCCGCCACGGGAACATCGGCCCCGGATCGCTCTTGCGGCCCACGGCGATGTCGGAATGGCCCAGCACGTTCACCGGGCTGATGTCCGGATAGCGCGCCAGGATGTTCCGCGCCAATTCCGTCACCGCCGCCACCTGCTCCGGGTGATAGGGCGGAAACACCATGCCGCCCTTGTCCTCCCGCGCCAGATTGACGATTTCCACGCCGATGGATGAATCGTTCAGATTGCTGCGGCCATCCCAGGCACTGGCGCCGGCATGCCAGGCGCGGTCGTTCTCGTCCACCAGATTGAACAGATTCATCTGCTTGAAGCCGGCCTGCTGATAGCTGGGGTCGCAAGGGTCCGGCGCCAGATAATGCGCGCTCACCTGGCCGGAACCGGTCAGCGCCTTGATGGAGCCGGCGAAGTCCAGCGCGGTGTAATGCAGGATCAGGAAACGGACGCGTTTGTTGAAGCCTTGGACCGAGCGATAGGTATTGAACAGGATGGGCGTCATGAAGAATCTCCAGGAGGGGAATGGGAAGGGATGCGGCCGGCCAGACAGCCGGCACATAGAGTCTGAGTCCTCCCGGCCGCAGGGGTTCGGCGGGGGTGACGGGTGTCATCCCCGCCAAGACGGCGCATGAACCTGATATTTTCGGTGGAATACCCGCCACAACCAAACCATACCGGCCATCGCCTAGATTACGATGATGGCGGCACGGAGATGCATCACTCGCGCCTCACACCGTGGTCAGCTCTTTCAAAGCCCCGCCACTTAAGCATAGCGGCGGCATAGACAAACCATCAAACAATGGCCTTAACCAAAAATGAAGTCACCGCGGCGACCCCCATCTCTCGGCAAGGCTTGGCCATCAGGTCAAATCGGCACTTCTACACCTGAGACCAAGATAATTTTTCTCACGGCCACGCCCGTGAAATTATTCCAGGCAGATAACCGTGCCACAACATAACGGAACCTTATTTATTCCGCCCGCCGATACCAGACCGTTTCCCCATATTGAGAATCAGGAAACACCGGTATGGCCTCACCTGCCGTAAAGCTGCGACACGCATCAGGCCTAGCTGGCGTCCACCAGACACCGGCATGAGGGCACGCTTGTCCACCCTCAACCCGCCCGCTGCTTGGCTGGTTTTTAGGGTAGAAACCTTCGGGGGGGACCTCAAGGAATTGCTTGGGGATACGCCGAACCAGCGTCCAGCGGGATGGATACACATCCTGCTCATCATCCCACCAGCCCTCTTCATCCTTGCTTAGGCCCTGACGCACCGAAATGCCAGGCTCTTCTGGCCACCATCGCCCTGGGTGCAGAAACTGCGCAGCCGTATTTTCGGAGTCCGGCAAATAAACACCGCACTCCTTGACCTGATCGCCAGGACCAATCACGACTGAATGGTCCAATTCATAAACTGGAATCTGTTTAGGAAGGAGGATATTCGTTCCACCTAAGACTCCACTGGGATCACTAAAATCACAATGCCTGCTTAAGCTTCCTTCCTGCCATTCCCCACCAATAGTTGCACCGATAACCTTATCTAATGCAATCGCCTTGAACAAAGCATCCCAAAACATTGTTCCCAGTGGCTCGGACATCCAACTGGCATCAAACTCACTGATATTCTTGTTAATGCTACGACCATGAGTTCCAACTAAGCCACGAAAGGCTTGAGGATCGCCATGGCTTCGTAAAATGCAACCTTCGATCAGACCATCCAGGCTGGAGCGTAGATTGGGTAACACGAGACTTCCCCACACGACGTCGGGCTGCTCGCTAGTATGGTGCCGCCGTAAATCGGCAGGCAGATTTTGCATGAACTCGTCCAGACATTGCTCGCCCAATCGCACTGCCTCGCGCATCGCGTCACGTGCATTGCAGAAGTGCTCGAATGAAACGAGATATTCCAGCAAATAAACTTCCTGTGGCTGCAACGGGGGCATGACTAAGATCCTTTACACCTCGAGAACGGAACACAGCCAAGCGCAGCAGAGAAGGGCCAAGCATTCTAATCTATTCCCCTCTGCGAGACAGGCTACCGCCAAGCATGTTAGGGATAAAAACCGTTAGGAGGAACTTGGAGAAATTGGCTTTCTACGCGCCGAACCAAGGTCCAAGTCGGCACCACCTGCCTCTCCCGCTCCCAATCGCCGAATTGATCCCGTTGCAGACCTTGATGTACCGATATCTCACCCATACCCCGCGCATTCAGCAAGTCAGGCTTCAACTGATTGGTGCGATAGGGATGCAGAAACTGAGCGCAAGCATGATCCACATCCGGCAGGTAAACACCAGAAATCTCCACCTTATCGCCAGGTCTCACCATCACACTGCCATCCAGTTCATAAGCGGGAATGGCTGGAGGCAGGTCCAATGGCCCCCAGTTCAGCTCATCGTAGCGAAAAGACAAATCTCCCTCCTCCCAACGGCCCTCGCAAGTTCTGTTGAAATTTATATCCAGCCTGCTAGCTCTACTTTCAAAGTCGCCGATGCGCTCTAACTCATCCTGCCCCATCCAACCGTGCCAGTACTCGTTGCCACCACGTAAAGCTCCACGAACACCACCGCCCCCACGAAACACATTGGCATCATCATGAGTCCGCTCAATATAGGTGTTTATCAAGTTTTGCAACGTTGCTCGATAGTTAGGCAGTAGAACAGTTCCCCAGGTCACATCTGGTTGCTCGGATAGATGATTTGAACGCAAAGTGGCCGGTGCGGTATTCATATACCGCTCCAGCGCCTGCTCATGCGAATAAACAACCTGTCTCCAGGCGTCGCGAAGCTCGCCTATGTACGCCAACGATACAAAACGTTCTAGCAGAAAACACTCTTGTGGATGAAGTGTCACCCCAGGTCACCTAGTAGTACCAATGGATACCACACAGCCTCCTCCATGGAGCTGATAGCCTCCTCAGAGGTATAAGCATCAAGGTCAGGCTCCTCACTCATCTCGCGAAGATAATTGACGATGTTGTCGTCCACTTGCTTTTCTAAATGGAAGCGGAACAAGGGGGGCATTAGCCGCCCTTGCTGGACAAACTCAATATGTAGATGCTCCAGTCCTTCGTTCAGCACTTGCTTGGGCACCCACACGCCATTACGGGGGCAGATCTCCCCGGTTTTGCAACTGAGCGAGTAATCAAGCTCATATTTGGGATACCCCTCTGGAACGGGGATCAAGCCGTGAGCCTGCCAGAAGTCCAAGTCATAGGAGGCTCCTTTGGCAAACCCTTCATTCCGGCCTACGCAATTGGTTTGCTCATCCCCCCACAACTTGCCGTGCCAATAGACGTTGCCCAGTGCTTGCGCACCCACACCGCAAAGGCTGGACATGTGTTCAAGGGCCGTATTCCATGCTCGGTCTTCCGCGGGAGCGCGCCAACCATATATGTTCTGCTCCGCCAAACCCCTGAAGTCGCGGTTGGTATCTGATAGCTGGCCATACATCGGCATGTAGTCGCCATAGCGCACACACTCAATGCGACGACGGATTTCTTCAGCATGATTCAGATAGCGCGACACCCAACCATCCAGATTACCGATGCCATGGCCGTCGTGTTTGGTCAACAGGCAATTGAATAGGTCCGCAAAGTCTTCGGTCGCCTGAGCGCAAGCTTCGTAGTAGGGAATGGAAGTGACGTAGTTCAGAAACCACGCTTCACGGTTAAGCTCTCTCATTGCTTGGGTGATTAGCATAGGGATGGTGAACCTGGCGTCACGACATCATCCTTACCGCCACAGCTACAAGCTACGCCAATACAACGAATGCGTCTGGTATTTCCAGATACGATTGCTCTCCGCCTCATAGAACCAGGCAAACGCGGAACCGTCATTGGTTTCACTCCATTTGCGGCCTCCATCGGTGCTGGTCAAGGTGATCGAATCCCGCATCGCCTGGCCTGGCTGCTGGCTGTCTCCCGCCAGCACCAACTGATCCTGCTTGCCGACAAACAAGGCGCCGGGAATCACATGCGGCTCGAAACCATGGCGCAGCGCCTCCTCGCCCTGTTTCCACAACACATAGGCCGCCGGCCGCAATTGTTCCTCCGCCACCTTCTCCGGCTGCAACTGACCTTGCAAGGCAATCAAATGCAGGCCGCCGCCCAAGGCCGGCTTGATGTCAACAATGGACTGCTGCTTGAACACCGCCTCCGGGCGCATCCATTTCAACGGCAGATCCTCCGCCTTGACATCCCAAGGCAGGCTATACAACAAGGCGCTTTCCTCCACCGCGCCGAAGCTGCCGCCCAAGCGCGCCTGCCGCACATAGAACGACAGGCGCAAGGTGCCGTCCTCCGCCAGATCGAAAGCGTCAAAACGAGCGCGGGTGTCCGGCACCATGGGCGACAAACCATTGCCGTCCGGATTGGCCATCAGCCGCTGATTGGCCCAGGAGGGCATCGGCAAGGCCTCCCAATGCTCACCGCCGTCGCGGGTGCGCCAGATACGCATGCCTTCCGCCACCAGATAACCACGCTTGCCGTCGTTCAAGAACAGCGGCTGGCCAGGCTGGATGCGTTCCGGCCATGGCAGTTGTCGCCAGTTGGCGCCTCCATCCTCGGACTTCCACAAAGCGTGCCAGCCTTGACCATAACCGTCCGGCCCCGCCGGCAGCTTGAAATTCATCCAGTCCGTGGAGCCATAGATGGTTTTCCAATCGGCGGACAGCCACCAGGCCCCATTCTGCCCGCGCTGCTCGAAAATGCGCTTGACCCCGTGTTCCATATCGCCGCGCAGCAGCCTGACCGTGGAGCGGTTGCTGACCTCCTTGACGTCGTTCATCCAGGGCTCCTGCACCTCCGGCACCCCGGGCCGGCTACGCTCGGCCACCGGCTTGAACTTGATCTCGGGGCCAATCGGCTTGAAGATGAAGAGCTGCCGGCCATGGACACGCAGATCGCCGCCGCCATAAGGCTTGTCTTGTTCCATCAACTCAAGTTGATGCGTCCAGGGGAAAGCAACCCGATACAAGTTAGCTCCGGCAATGGCCAGGACCACAATAGCCACACTGAGATATACCGCACGCCTCGTCACCTTGCCATCGTCTCTCTTTAAAACACAGCCACAGTCAAATCCAGTGGCTACATGTTCAAGCCATAGAACTTATGCTAGCGCTACTTCCCAACAGGCTCTGCCGGTAAAGGCGGATCTTGATAACCTTCGTCAATAACCACGCCCAG
This sequence comes from Chromobacterium sp. FG89, assembly GCF_057808735.1. Classification (NCBI taxonomy): domain Bacteria; kingdom Pseudomonadati; phylum Pseudomonadota; class Betaproteobacteria; order Neisseriales; family Chromobacteriaceae; genus Chromobacterium; species Chromobacterium sp. FG89. Next base: position 77,182 of record NZ_JBMDIQ010000022.1, read on the forward strand.
CGCACGCAATTTAGCTTCTTTTATATTGCGTTCCTGCTTCCATTTCCGTGCAGCCGCACTCCATAAACTACGCCAATGATCACGCTCTTCAAATTCAAAATTTGAGCTGAATTGCTGCTCAGCACTGCTTATGCTGACGTTCAACAAATAAGCGCCAGGCTTGGCAGGGTCCATGCGCTGCATATCCCTGTCAAACTCCAAACTCAGAAAGGCATCCTTTGCATAGAAGCTCCAGCGGGTCCTAGCCGGCATTGTCATCCACTCCGTCAATGACAACTCATAGTCAGGGTCTAATGCCCCATGCTTCTGCACAGCGTACTCATAAGCTGCTTTGCCACTCAAACGCGGGTCCGTCTCTTCGATATACTTCTGCCAACCTGCAGCGCGAATCGATTTGACCAAATTCCATACATAACGTCTTGCCACGTCATGCTCTATCGAGGACTGAGAGGACAAGCCTGCGCTTAGCTGTATGCTATCGATACCTTCTTTTTTATCCATATCCTGTGTGCCAGTCACACTGAGCACCCGTGGAATTTCCAGACTATGGCTACCATGCTCTAAACGTACAACTATGGATTGCTTGGTGCGCAAAGGCTGAATTTTATAAAAATTAACCCCTGCTGGTTGTGCATTGATATGCACAATATCACCATATTTATTTTTCCAGTCTACTCCACCTTGATTCAAGGCTATTGATATTTTTTCAGGATAATTCATTTTTCCCTTCTCTTTTTCTTTTCCTTCAGGAAGATAGGCATATGCAGCAACTACGGCACACCCAATCAAGACTGCGAGTAGAATGATTTTTTTCACAACCACACCGTTCAGATGACTAGTTTGAAACATACCATGCAGCCATAGTTGCAAGCTCTTTTTCCATAAATGGTTTCTTGCGCTTCATCAACTCATGGAAATCATTTGCTGCGCTACGAATCCAAGTCATTCGACTATTATAGTCTTCTAAGACTGTTTCTTCTGGGGCAGACGACTTCATACTTTTATCTGAAGTTTTGCATTCATGTGTAAAAATCAACTCTAAATCAGGAGAAAACCAGCTCATCCAACCTCTTTGCCGTTGCACCCATTTTGCGAATTTATCATCCTCATACATTAATGGTTGCAAAACAATTTGCTGTTCATGCTCTGCCACTTTCAACAAATGATCTAACTGCAATTTTTCTCGTTGAGTTCCCTTGCTACTATTTTCGATAGCCTTTACGGTTTTGAAAGATTCTATTATATAGGATGAGAGCTTAAGATAATTTAATGTCGGCAATGCTGTTTCTGCCCAAGGGAAGCGCTTCAAATTATCTAACACTTGCTTATGGCAGCCATCCCTCCCTCTTGCACTCAAACAATCTTCAAAAGTAGCAGCACTATAACTATGATACCAATGAGTAGGAGCGATATCTTGAAAAAGCCAGAAGTTCCCTTTCCCCAACCCATCTCTCACATAGCCAAAATCCCAGTTTTCACCAAGCTTCGGCATAAACTTCCCGGCATCCACTCGAATTAAATCCAAAGTACATGCCACTGTTTTACTAGCAAAAGCACCCAGCGCCATCCAATAATAACGCCCCTTTTTTTTAGGGTCGCCATAATCTTCTATCTCTAGGTAAAATCGGGAATAAGTCGCTGAAATCACTCTAGCCCTTTGCGCATAATCTGCCATTAGAGCCCGCACAGGTCTAAAAGTGTAACCTTGCTCTCTCCTAGACAGGCGATCATAGGCAAACTGCTGTGCTAATGACCACATTGTGTCACAACCTGCTTCAATTTTGCACACGGAGCCATCTTGAGTATTAGTAGTGGCTGTCTTGCGTAAAGTATCAGTCGCCATGGCAATTATTTTTCATCTAAGGGAAGAATTTCGCTCCAAACCATTTGAGCTTCTAATGGTGTGGCAGAGCTAGTATGAATACGCTGATTACTGCCATCTGGTTTAATTTGATGAAGCAATTGATTCTTGCCATCATGAATTGCAAGTGTAATTCCCTTGAGTGGCTTGCCATCGGGCCCAAGAACCTGAAATTTCTCATCATATAAGTCTGCACTTGGAAATCCCTTCATATTGATCCCAATACTCGCCGGCCCGCTCATCTGATGGCTGGCGCCCTTCACCGACACCTTGCCGGGACAATGCAGTTCGATATTGCCGCCGGCGATGCGGATGTAAGCGCCGCCGCTGACGTTGAGCAGGATTTCCTGCTTGGCCGCTACGGTGATTCTTTCCTTGCAAGCGGTGACGGTCACATCCTTGTCCGCTGTCACCTCGATGCTGTCGCTCTGCGCCTGCATCTGGATCTTGCCCTTGGCGGCGATCAGCTTCAGCGC
>NZ_JBMDIQ010000023.1:0-74155 GCF_057808735.1 Chromobacterium sp. FG89
AAGCGTCGGCTTTAGCGGCTTGAGCTTTCTGAGCAGCGGAAGCTTCTTTCTTAGCTACGTGCTTTTTGGCTTTTTTGGCTTTTTTCGGAGCGGAAGCGTCGGCCTTGGCGGCTTGGGCTTTCTGAGCGGCGGAAGCTTCTTTCTTGGCTACGTGCTTCTTGGCTTTTTTAGCTTTCGGAGCGGAAGCTTCAGCTTTGGCGGCTTGAGCTTTCTGAGCGGCGGAAGCTTCTTTCTTAGCTACGTGCTTCTTGGCTTTTTTAGCCTTCGGAGCGGAAGCTTCGGCTTTGGCGGCCTGAGCTTTTTGAGCAGCGGAAGCTTCTTTCTTCGCTACTTTTTTCTCGGCTTTCTTAGCCTTGTGGATCGCAACCGGAGCGGAAGCAGCAGCTTTTTCAGCGGCGAAGCCGTTAACGGACACCAGGCTGAAAGCAGCGGTCAGAGCAAGCAGAGCCAGCTTTTTCATTTATGAAACTCCTAAGTTTCTTGGATTGGTATGAAAGTGGACATGTAGTCCTTTTCAGGCCGAAATGCTAACCATGACAAGGGGCTGAGTCTATGCCTTCTGTGTATCCCAATGTTACGGAATGTACAGGCGCGGCGACGGCGGATGTCAGATCGGCCAGCGGAACAGAAAGCGCGCGCCGCCCAGCGGCGAGCTTTCCACTTTCACCTCGCCGCGGTGGGCGCGGGCGATACCGGCGACGATGGCCAGGCCCAGGCCGTGGCCGCCGGTCTTGCGGCCGCGGCTTTCGTCCAGCCGCACAAAGGCGTCGAACACCCGGCCGCGGTCCTGTTCCGGAATGCCGGGGCCGTCGTCGTCCACCATGATGATGCAGTGGCGCTGCTCGACGATGATGCTGGTCTGCACCAGGCGGTTGGCGTGGCGGCGGGCGTTGGACAGGAAGTTGTCCAGCACCCGGGTCAGCAGGTGTTCGTCGGCGGTGATGGCCAGGCTGGCCCCGGCCGGCTCCAGCCATTGAATGTCCTGCGTCAGCGCGGCCTGGCCGGCGATGCGGTCCTTGGCCCAGGGGATGGCGTCGAAGCTGCTGAGCTTCAGCGGCGCTTCCGGCCGGTCCAGCCGCGCGTGCAGCAGCAGCTCCTCCACCAGCTTGTCGATGGCGGAGAGGTCGCGCTCTATCGCCTGCCGCTCCGGGCTGCTCTCGTCGCCTTCCAGCAGCGCCATCCGGTAGCGCAGCCGCGCCAGCGGAGTGCGCAGTTCATGGGCCACGGCGTTGGTCAGCGTCTTCTTGCTATTGATCAGCGCGGCGATATTGTCGGCCATGTGGTTGAAGGCGACGCCCAGCTGGCTGACGCCGGAGCGCGGCGGCAGGTCCACGCGGGCGGACAGATTGCCGCTGGCCAGCTTGCCGGCGGTTTGCTCCAGCGCCACCAGGTCGCGCCAGTGCGGCCGCATCCATAGAAACACCGGTATCGCCAGCGACAGGCCGATGAAGCCCAGCAGCGCGTAGTCGAACCATTTGAGCTGGTGCAGGAAGAATAGATAGCGCAGCGGACCGGCCACCAACAGGTAGTTGCTGTCCTCCAGCTTTTGCAGGAACACGTATTTGTCTTCCAGCATCACGATTTCGCCGCGGTCCAGCGCCTGCTTGGATTCGTCGTCCAGCAGATAGCTGCTCATCTTCTCCACTTTGACGCGGAAGGTGAAGCCGTGGTCGGAGTTGGCCAGCGTTTCGCTCCAGCGGTCTTCCGGCACGCCGCGCAGATCGGCTTCGATCAGCGACAGCGTGGTGCGCAGCAGGTCGGACAGATAGCGCTCGCCCACGTCGTCCACCGCCTGCTTGTAGACCGCGCCCACCAAGACCACCGCCACCAGGAAACAGGTCATCAGCAGCAGGTAGAACTGGATGAACAATCGGCGCATGCGCGCTTACTCCCATCCGGACAAGGAGAACAGATAGCCGCGGTTGCGCACCGTCTTGATGCGGAACGGCTCGCTGGGATTGTCGCCCAGTTTCTTGCGCAGCCGCGAGATGGCCACGTCTATGCTGCGGTCCAGGCCGTCGTAGCTGACGCCGCGCATTTCCTTGAGCAGGATGTCGCGGTTCAGGGTTTCGCCGGCGTGGCTGGCCAGCAGCCACAGCAGATCGAAGTCCGAGGTGGACAGCGGGATCTTTTCATTGGCCAGCGTCACGTCGCGGCTGATCGGGTCTATCGCCAGTTGGCCGAACACCACTTTGCGGGTGCCGGGCTTGGGCGCGGCGGCGTCGGCGCTGGCCGAAGCGGGCCGCAGATTGCGCAGCTGGGCGCGCAGCCGCGCCACCAGCACCGAGGGCGGCGTGGTTTTCAGGATGTAGTCGTTGGCGCCCAGTTCCAGGCCCAGGATCTGGTTCATATCGCTGTCCAGCGAGGTCAGCATGATGATGGGGCCGTCGAATTTGGGACGCAGCTCGCGGCAGATGGAGAGGCCGTCTTTGCCGGGCAGCATGATGTCCAGCAGCACCAGGTCCGGCGCTTCGCGGGCGATGGTGTCCAGCGCGGCGTCGCCGCGCGGTTCCACCACCACGTCCATTTCATGGCGGGACAGAAAGTCGCTGATCAGCTCGGCCAGGTCGGCGTCGTCTTCTACAAACACGATGCGGTGGGTCATGCCTTGCATCCATCTATTCAGTGGTCAATCCGCGAAGTATCGCCCGAGCCGCCGCGCGCTTCAACTGCAAGCACGGTCAGGACCGCCTTGTTTCCGCCCGGCGAGCAGGCGATTTCCGTTTCGAAGCGGAAAATCCACCGGTCCACAGTTGCCGGCGGCTTGATTACAGTTTCCTGACATTGCCAACCGTTTTGCAAAGGAAAGCTCATGAACGATCAAGTCCGTCCCGCCGCCGTCGACCAGACCGCGATCCGCCGCCTGGCGGACCAGGTTCTGGGCCAGATTCCCGCCTTGCTGGACGCGGCCGGAAAGTCTCTGACCGAGGTTCAGCAGCAGAAGCTGGATTCGCACGTGCTGGCGATGGCGCGCCGCTCGCTGACCGGCGAAGGGCTGCCGGATTTCGACAAGAGCCTGTTCGACGAGATCTCGGACACCACGCGGCGGCTGTCCGCCGCGGTGGTGGCCTTGTTCGGCAATCTGCCGGAAGAGGAAGCGCTTTTGCTGTCCATTCATTTCGAGATGGCCAAGAACAAGGCCTGAAGTCCGCCGTGCATAGATAGAGAGATAGAGGAGAAGACAATGACACAGATAACCGTAGTGATTGGCGACCGCCTGGGCAAGGGACAGAAAGTGGGCGCGGGCGCGGAGGCCGCCGGCGCGCGCGCGGTGGTGATCGCGGGCATGGCCGCGGATATGAAGCTGGGCGACGTGATGCAGGCGGAGGGCGCGCAGCTGGGCATTTCCTTCTGCGGCAGCGGCGGCGCCGGCGCCATCACCGCGCAGACCAAGTACGGCTACAAGGCCAAGTACGGCATGCGTTCGGTGGAGGAGGGCGTGACCGCGATCGAGGAGGGCTACACCGTGCTCGGCTTCGGCTTCATGGACAAGGAAGAGCTGGGGCAGCGGCTGGTGGCGGCCTATCAGAAGAAATACGGCGGCTGAGCGATGCAAAGGCGTTTCGAGTCCAGCGTGACGGTCAGCGGCCGCGGCGACAGCAAGGCGCAAGCTTGCGCCGACGCCTTGTCCGGCGTGCAGCGCGCGGTGACGGCGGCCGGCCATCCGGTGCTGTTGCGCATCGAGCCCATGCGGGTGACGGTGGTCGCGGCGGAGGAGATCCGCCGCCGCGAGCGCTTTCTGTTCTTCTTCCTGCCGCGGGACAGGCTCAGCTACGCCGTCACGCTGGAGGTGGAGGTCAGCGTGACGGCGCTGGATATCGAGGCCGTGCCCTTCGTCGCGCGCCAGGTTTAGGCGCCGGCTGTCGTTTTATTCCGAGGAGGAAGCCATGCTTCTGATCATTCTTCTCAAGTCGCTGTTGATAGGCGGTCTGGTCGGCGTCGCGGTGGGCGCCGGCGCGGCCCGCATGTTCCACGCGCCGACTTCCCAGGGCATGGGCGCTTTCCGCACCCTGGGCGAGCTCAATTCCTGCGAGGGCGACCCGGCCTCGCATTTTTCCTTCGGCCTGGGCTTTTTCTTCAACGCCTGGGCCTCGTCGGTGGCCGCCGGCGCCTTCACCCAGGACATCGACCACCGGGTGATTCCGCACTGGGGCGCCGCGGCTTTGCTGGCGCGCAACCGCAATCTGGCGGAGACCCTGCACAACCCGCGCAAGATGGCCTTGGTGTGCGGGGTAATCGGCATGCTGCTGGTGGCCTTCCTGAACACCACCGCTTCGGCGGTGCCGGCTTCGCTGCAAATCACCGCGGTCAAGGTCTTGGTGCCCGCGGCCAACCTCTTGGTCAACACCGTGATGCCGGTGATTTTCTGGCTGGCGGCGATTGAGGCCGGCCGGCGTTCCGGTCTGTGGGGCACGGTGTTCGGCGGCCTGGCCCAACTGATCATGGGCAATGCGGTGCCGGGCCTGGTGCTGGGCATTCTGATCGGAAAGGGCGTGGACGAGGGCGGCTGGAACAAGGTGACCAAGCTGATGATGGCGGCCATCGTGGCGCTGTTCGCGCTCAGCGCCTTCTTCCGCGGCTTTGATCTGAAGCTGCTGAGCAGCTTCCACTTGAACGCCCCGTCCTGGCTGGAACTGCTGCACGCCGCCGTGCGCGGCGCTTGAGGTTGAAGGAGAGAATGATGACTGAACAAGCACAAACCGGGGGTTTCTGGCTGGCGGACTGGTCTTTTCCCTTGCTGGTGGGGCTGTTGTCCGCCGGCGTGTTCGCCGGCACGCATATGTATTACGTCTACGGCATCGGCGCTTTCAACGAGGTGGCCTTCGTGTCGATGCTGCGCGCCGGCATGGACACCGGCGTCTACGGCGCGGTGGCCGCCTTCGGCGCCAGCTTCTTGTTCGCCCGGGTGATAGAGGGCTCGCTGGTGGGCATTCTGGACATCGGCGGCGCCATCATGACCGGCGTCGGCCTGGGCATTCCGGCGATGTTCCTCGGCGCCGGCATCTTGTTTCCGGTGGAAAACTTCGGCGCGGCGCTGGCCACCGGGATGGTGATCGGCTTGCTGATCGGCGCGGTCATTATTTTCGCGCGCAAATTCACCATCAATCAGGGCAATTCCACTTACGGCGCCGACGTGATGATGGGCGCGGGTAACTCCTCCGGCCGCTTCCTCGGCCCGCTGATCATCCTATCGGCGATGGCGGCGTCGATTCCCATCGGCGTCGGCTCGCTGCTGGGCGCGCTGGTCTTCTATCTGTGGGGCAAGCCCATCACCGGCGGCGCCATCCTGGGCGCGATGCTGCTGGGCACGCTGTTCCCGGTGGCGATTGCCTGAGGAGGCGGCGATGGATGATTTGCTGATCAAGGACGCTTTGCTGGCCGACGGCTCGGTAATGGACATTGCGGTCCGCCACGGCAAGATCGCCGGGCTGGGGCGGCTGGACGGCCCGGCCCGGCGCACGCTGCGGCTGGACGGACGCTGGCGGCTCAGCGCCGGCTGGATAGACGGCCATGTGCATTGCAACCCGGCCTCGCCGATTTATCACGACGAGCCGGATCAGGTGGGCGTGGCCGGCGGGGTCACCACAGTGGTGGACGCCGGCAGCGTAGGGGCCGACGACGTCGCCGCCTTCCGCGAGCAGGCCGGCGCTTGCCGCACCGATGTGCGCGCCTTGCTGAACATCTCGCGCATCGGCCTCGTCACCCAGCATGAATTGGCCAATCTGGACGACGTCGACGTGGCGCTGGCCGGCGCGGCCATCCACGCGCATCGCGATTTCATCGTCGGCATCAAGGCGCGGCTCAGCGGCAGCGTGGTCGGCGCCAACGGCGTCGCGCCGCTGGCGCGGGCCAAGGAGATACAGCGGCGCTTCGGGCCGCTGCCCTTGATGGTGCACATCGGCAACACCCCGCCGTCGCTGGACGAGATCGCCGAATGGCTGGAGCCGGGCGACATCGTCACCCACTGCTTCAATGGCAAGCCCAACCGCATCCTGGACGCCGCCGGCGCGCTGCGCGCCTCGGTGCGGGCGGCGATCGAGCGCGGCGTGCTGCTGGACGTCGGCCACGGCAGCGCCAGCTTCAGTTTCCGCGTGGCGCGCGAAGCCATGGCGCTGGGCCTGTACCCGGACACCATCAGCTCGGACATCTATTGCCGCAACCGCGTGGCCGGGCCGGTGTTCGGCCTGGCGGCGGTGATGTCCAAATTCCTGAGCCTGGGCATGCCGCTGGAGAAGGTGCTGGACTGCGTGACCCGGCGGCCGGCGGAAGCGCTGGGACTGGGAGGAAAAGGCCGGCTGGAAGCGGGCGCGGACGCCGATCTGACCATCTTCGACATTGAAACCGCGCCGCGGCCGCAGAGCGACTGCGACGGCGACACGCTGACCGGCGTGCGGCACCTGACGCCGCTGGCGGCGGTGGCGGGCGGCGTCTTGCTGCCCACCGAACAAGGAAAGGCTTGTCATGTCTTCGATCTATGAGCAGTACCAGCTTAAGCCGGTGATCAACGCTTCCGGCCGCATGACCCTGCTCGGCGTGTCCACGCCGGCGCCGGAAGTGAGGGCGGCGATGGTCCAGGGCCTGGAGCGGTATTTCGAGATGAAGGATCTGGTCGACAAGACCGGCGACTACATCGCCCGGCTGCTGGAGGCGGAGGCCGCGACGGTGGTGTCCTGCGCGGCCGCCGGCATCGCCCAGTCCGTGGCCGCCGTCATCGTCCGCGACGACCCGCGCCTGCTGGTGAATCTGCACGCGCAGCCGGTGGCCGGACCGCGCGAGATCGTGCTGCCCAAGGGGCACAACGTCAATTTCGGCGCGCCGGTGGGCGCCATGGTGGCGCTGGGCGGCGGCCAGGTGGTGGAGGCCGGCTGGGGCAATGAGTGCTCGGCCGCGCAATTGGAGGCGGCGGTCGGCCCCGGCACGGCGGCTATTTTGTATATCAAGTCCCACCACGCCTTGCAGAAAAGCGTGCTCGGCGTGGCCGAGGCCGCCGAGGTGGCGCGCCGCCGGAAGCTGCCGCTGATCGTCGACGCGGCGGCGGAGGAGGACTTGCGCGAGTATTACCGGCTGGGCGCGGACCTGGTGATCTACAGCGGGGCCAAGGCGATAGAGGGGCCGACCAGCGGCCTGGTGCTGGGCCGCCGCCAGTATGTGGAATGGGTCAAGCTGCAAAGCCAGGGCATAGGCCGGGCGATGAAGGTGGGCAAGGAGGGCATTCTGGGCCTGACGTGCGCGATAGAACGCTATCTGAAGCAGGACAAGGAAAGCGGGGCGGCGATGGCGGAGCGGCTGCGGCCCTTCATCGCCGGGCTGAACCAGTTGGCCGGCGTCAGCGCGCGCCTGGTCTGGGACGCCGCCGGCCGCGACATCGCCCGCGCAGAGATCGCTTTCGACGCCAGCGCCACCGGCGTCAGCGCGGTGGCCGCCGCCGCCGCGCTGAAACAGGGCGAGGTCGCCATTTATTTCCGGGAATACCGGGCCAACGAGGGCAAGCTGGAGGTGGACGCGCGCAGCGTGGACGCCGCTCAGCTGGAACAGATCGGCACGCGCATCCGCCGCTTGCTGACGGGAGAGAAGGCATGAAACTGGAACCCCATTTTTATCAGGACCGCGTTTGCTTGAATGTACTGGCTGGAAGCAAGCACAATGCCCGTCAGATTCATCAGGCGGCGGAAGGCCATGTGCTGGTGGGCGTGCTGTCGAAGAACTACGCCGACGTGGACAGCGCGGTGGCGGACATGCGCGAGTACGCGGCCTTGATAGACAACGCCTTGTCGGTGGGACTGGGCGCCGGCGATCCGCGCCAGTCCGACATGGTCAGCGCCATTGCCGGCCAAGTGCAGCCGCAGCACGTCAATCAGGTGTTCACCGGCGTGGGCGCCAGCCGCGCGCTGCTGGGTCAGGCGCGTACCGTGGTCAACGGCCTGGTGTCGCCCAGCGGCATTCCGGGCCTGGTCAAGGTGTCCACCGGCCCGCTCAGCGCCGGCGCGCCGGTCTGCGCCGCGCCGGTGGACACCGCCATCGCCATGCTCAAGGATATGGGCGGCAGTTCGATCAAGTACTTCCCCATGGGCGGGCTGGATTGCCGCGACGAATACCTGGCGGTGGCGGAAGCCTGCGCGCGGCATGATTTCTGGCTGGAGCCCACCGGCGGCATCACGCTGGAGAATTTCAGCGAGATCGTCCGCCTGGCGCTGGAGGCCGGCGTGCCCAAGGTGATACCGCATGTGTACAGTTCCATCATCGACGCCAGCGGCGAAACCCGGCCCGGCGACGTGGAGCGGCTGTTGTCGATGGTGAAAGCCTTGTTGTAGACGCGTCCGGGGAGGCCGGGCGCGGATGGGTTTAAGAAGGAGGCTCATGGTCAAATTCCCCTATCAACGGCTGGCCCAGGCCTTTGCCGCCCTGCAGGCGGAAGCGCTGCCGCAGGAAGAGCTGGCGCGCCGGCTGGCGGTGTCCACCCGCACCGTGCGCAACGACATCGACGCGCTCAACGCCATTCTGGCCGAGCACGGCGCGCGCTTCGTGCTCAAGCGCGGCGAGGGCTACCGGCTGCAGGCCGACGATCCGGAACGCTTCCAGCAGGTGCGGCCGCAGGCCGGCTCCGGCCGCGCCATTCCGCGTCAGGCTGGCGAGCGGGTGCATTATCTGCTGGCGCAGTTCCTCGGCTCCGCCTACGCCTTGAAGCTGCAGGATCTGGCCGACGCCTGGTGCGTCAGCCGCGCCACCTTGCAGACGGACATGGCCGAGGTGCGCGAGCGCCTGGCCGGCTACGGCCTGAGCATAGAGGCCAAGCCGCATTACGGCATGAAGCTGCTGGGCGCGGAATCCTCCATCCGCGTCTGTCTCAGCGATCTCTTGGCGCAGCTGGCGGCGGAGCGGGCGGACCATCCCTTGTTGAGCGCGGACCCGGTGCTGGCCGACGCGCTGGCGACGGTGCGCGCCGGCCTGCCCGGCTGCCTGAGCCGCGCCGGCGTCCGCCTCAGCGACGACGGCGCCCAGTTCCTGAGCTTTTATTGCGCGGTGGCGGCCAAGCGCATCGTCGACGGTTTTCCCTTGCAGGATTTCTCCTGCGAGGAAGCGCCGCCGGCGGCGGCCCAGGCCGCGACGCACATCGCCGGCCTGCTGCGGCGCATGAGCGGGGTGGAGATCGCCGCCGCCGAGCAAGCCTTCCTCTGCGTCAACATCGCCGCGCGCAGCCTGAGCGGCATATTGCCCAGCGCGATCAACGCCGACGACGCCGACGCGCTGGTCCGCTACATCCTCGACTACATCAACCGCCATTACCGCTACGATCTGCGCGCCGACCGGCAATTGCGCGACGATCTGGTCACCCACGTCAAAACCATGATCACCCGGGTGCGTTACCAGATCACGCTGGCCAATCCGGTGTTGGCCGACATCAAGCAGCATTACGCGCTGGCCTACGACTTCACGCTGGCGGCGGTGTCGAGTTGGGCCAAGCACTCGCCGTACCGGATCTCGGAGAACGAGATCGGCTATCTGGTGCTGCACATCGGCGTGGGGCTGGAGCGCCATTACCAGATCGGTTATCTGCGCCGGCCGCAGGCCTTGCTGGTGTGCGATGGCGGCAACGCCACGCTGCGCACGCTGGAGGCGGTGCTGCGGCGTCGCTTTCCGCAGCTGGAGGTGTGCGCCGCCTTGTCCTGTCAGGAGTACGAGGCGCTGGAGCATGTGGGCGCGGATTTCGTGGTGTCCACGGTGAGGCTGGAGGACAAGCGCAAGCCGGTGGCGCTGCTGTCGCCGTTTCCGTCGGATTACCAGCTGGAGCAATTGGCGCGGCTGGTGGCGGTGGACCGCACCCGGCCCTATATGCTGGAGCGCTATTTTTCCGCCCAGCATTTCTGGGTGGCGGAGCAGGGGCTGAGCCAGCAGGCGCTGTTCGAGCGCGTTTGCGGGCGGCTGCGCGAGGAGGGCTATGTCGACGCCGATTTCCTGCCTTCGGTGCGCGAGCGCGAGGACATCCTCAGCACCATGCTGGGCGACGGCATCGCCTTGCCGCACTCGCTGGGCTTGCTGGCGCGCAAGACCACGGTGTGCACCATCATCGCGCCGCACGGCATCGCCTGGGGGGAGGGCGGCGTGGCGCGGGTGATCTTCCTGCTGGCGATCAGCAAGACCGAGTACGAGGAAGCGATGGCGATCTACGAGCTGTTCGTTTCCTTCATGCGTCAGCGCGCCGGCACCCGGCTGGTGGAGAGCCGCAGTTTCGAAGCGTTTCTGCGCAATGCCTTGCTATGTCTGCCCGACGCCTGAGCCAGGCGGGGCCGGCGTTTTCCTCGCTGTCAATCCATATTGTTTGATTTATATTTTTGTTGCGATTTGTATTGAATCGCGTTGTTTTTGTGCACTGCAAGGGGCGGAGTTCCAGCTTTTTTGTAACAGTTTGAAACTGTATATAGGTTCGAGTATTTACTTCATGCTTTCGTTCTAGATCACGCCATGTCTGCGCTTTGGCTCTATTTTCGTCATTGATCTGTAACAAGCTCTCTGGATTTACCCCGCGAGCGGCCGTTAACCTGGATCAAATTTGCCCTTGAAAGTTGGGGGCGAACTGTTTTTAATAGCGCCGCCTGGCTTCACAACCGGGATGCTCCCGCCGCTTTCTGCGCCGTCCAGGGCTTGCTTGCCCGCCGGAAGACGCGTCTCCGCCCGAGGGTTCGCCGGCTGTCAGCGTTGTGATGTCCCAGCAGGGGAAGGCCGCTTGTCGCCGTTTTCCTGTCGCGTCATCCACCCGGGGCGATTCGCGTCGCCCCTGTCGATTGATCATGCCGACCTTTCGATTTTGATCAGCTCGCGCTGCGAGTTCCGCATTGCTTTTTATTATGCCAACAGCATTTGCATGGCCGTCGGCCGCGCAAGGGCTTGCCGTTGCCGTCCGGTCTTGAGCCGGGCCTGGATTACCGCCGCCGGGGCCGATGGCGCGCAGCCTTACGCGCCCGGGCGAGATAACAAGAATGTTCAACCCGTAAAGTCGTAAATGATGAGAAACCAAAGACCCTCACGCCTGTGGCGGGGACTTGCTGTAGCTTCGGCGCTGCTGCTCGCCGGGTGTCAAGGCGGAATCCTTGACCCCAAGGGCCCCGTGGCGGCGGAGCAGAAGTCCCTGATCATCACGGCAACCGCGCTGATGCTGCTGGTGGTCATCCCGGTGATCCTGATGACCTTCTTCTTCGCCTGGAAGTACCGCGCCAGCAATAAGGACGCCGTCTATGAGCCGAAATGGTCGCATTCGACCAAGATCGAGCTGGTGGTCTGGCTGATTCCCTGCATCATCATCGCCTTCCTCGCCGTGCTGACCTGGGAAACCACCCACAAGCTGGACCCGTACCGCCCGCTGGATTCCGACCAGAAGCCGATCGAGGTGCAGGTAGTGGCGTTGAATTGGAAATGGTTGTTCATCTATCCGGAGCAGCAGATCGCCACGATCAACGAGCTGGCCTTCCCCAGCAATGTGCCGGTGAACTTCAAGATCACTTCCGACGCGGCGATGAACTCCTTCTTCATCCCGCAATTGGGCGGCCAGATTTACGCGATGGCCGGCATGCAGACCCAGTTGCATCTGCTGGCGCATGAGCCGGGCGTGTACAAGGGCTTCTCCGCTAACTACAGCGGCGCCGGTTTCTCCGGCATGAAGTTCAACGCCGTCGCCACCAAGACGCCGGCGGAGTTCGAAGCCTGGGTCGCCAAGGTCAAGGCCTCCGGCAAGACGCTGGACGTGAACGGCTACCGCGGCCTGGTGCTGCCCAGCGAAAAGAACCCGGTGGCCTATTACGGCGCCGTCACCCCCTATCTGTTCCAGGGCGTGCTGCACAAATACATGACCGGCCGCACCTCGCTGGCCGCCACCGAGGCCGACGTGAAGCTGGCCGCGCTGGCCAAGAGCCTGTGCGAACCGCTGACGGTGAAGGAGTAATCAAGACATGCTGTTAGGCAAACTTACGCTGGACGCCATCCCCTTCCACGAGCCCATTGTGATGGGCGCGCTGGGCGGCGTCGGCCTGATCGGGCTGATGCTGGTGGCCCTGATCTCCAAAATGGGCAAATGGGGCTATCTGTGGCATGAGTGGCTGACTTCGGTCGACCACAAGAAGATAGGCGTGATGTACATCATCGTCGCCATGATCATGCTGCTGCGCGGCTTCGCCGACGCGCTGATGATGCGCGCGCAATTGGCCATCGCCACCGGCGGCAGCCACGGCGTGCTGCCGCCGGATCACTACGATCAGATCTTCACCGCCCACGGCGTGATCATGATCATCTTCATGGCGATGCCGTTCATGACGGGCCTGATGAACATCGTGGTGCCGCTGCAGATCGGCGCGCGCGACGTGGCCTTCCCCTTCCTGAACTCGCTGAGCTTCTGGCTGCTGGTGGCGGCGGTGATCCTGGTCAACCTGTCGCTGGGCGTGGGCAACTTCGCCCGCACCGGCTGGGTGGCTTATCCGCCCTTGGCCGGCATCGCCTTCAGTCCGGACGTGGGGGTGGATTACTACACCTGGGCCTTGCAGATATCAGGGATAGGGACGACGCTGACGGCGATCAACTTCCTGGTCACCGTGATCAAGATGCGCGCCCCCGGCATGAAGCTGATGGACATGCCCATCTTCACCTGGACCTGCACCTGGGCCAATGTGCTGATCGCCAGCTCCTTCCCCATCCTGACCGGCGCGCTGGCCATGCTGAGCCTGGACCGCTATCTGGACTTCCATTTCTTCACCGCGGAAGCCGGCGGCAACGCGATGATGTATCTGAACCTGTTCTGGGCCTGGGGCCATCCCGAGGTGTACATCCTGGTGCTGCCCGCCTTCGGCATTTTCTCCGAGGTGGTGTCCACCTTCACCGGCAAGCGCCTGTTCGGCCATAAGTCCATGATCTACGCCAGCGGCGCGATCTCCATCCTGGGCTTCATGGTGTGGCTGCATCACTTCTTCACCATGGGTTCCGGCGCCAGCGTCAATGCCTTCTTCGGCATCGCCACCATGATCATTTCGATCCCGACCGGGGTGAAGCTGTTCAACTGGTTGTTCACCATCTACCGCGGCCGCCTGCGTTTTGAAACCCCCATCCTGTGGACGCTGGGCTTCATGGTCACCTTCTCCATCGGCGGCATGACCGGCGTGTTGATGGCGGTGCCGGGCGCGGACTTCGTGCTGCACAACAGCCTGTTCCTGATCGCCCACTTCCACAACACCATCATCGGCGGCGCGGTGTTCGGCTATCTGGCCGGCGTGACCTTCTGGTTCCCGAAAGTGTTCGGCTTCAAGCTGAACCCGAAACTGGGCAAGGCCTCGTTCTGGTTCTGGCAGATCGGCTTCATGTTCGCCTTCATGCCGCTGTACGTGCTGGGCTTCCTCGGCATGACCCGTCGCCTGAACTACACCACCAACCCGGAATGGGAGCCGTGGCTGTATCTGGCGCTGTTCGGCGCGCTCTTGATCGCCTGCGGCATCGCCTGCCAACTGCTGCAGATCGTGGTCAGCATCCGCGACCGCAAGAAGCTGGCCGACGTCAGCGGCGACCCGTGGAACGGCCATACCCTGGAATGGTCCACCTCGTCCCCGGCGCCGTTCTACAACTTCGCCAAGCTGCCGGTGGTGCATGACATCGACGCCTTCACCGACATGAAGGAAAAGGGCGTGGCTTACGCGGTGCCCAAGTCCTACGAGCCCATCCACATGCCGAAGAACACCGCGATGGGCGTCTATATCGGCGGCTTCACCACGGTGTTGGGCTTCGCCCTGATCTGGCATATCTGGTGGCTGGCCATCGTCGGTCTGGTGGGCATCGTCGGCTGCATGCTGGCGCGCGCCTACGACAACGATCTGGACTACTACGTGCAGCCGGAGGAAGTGGAGGCCATCGAGCGCGAGCGTTTCGAAAAACTGGGCATCGATGTGGACAACTACACCGAGCGCGACCCGGCCCAGCCGCACAAGGCGGCGCGTCCGACCACCACCGCGTAACAGGTTGAATCCGACATGACGACTTATGTAAAAGACGCGCACGAAGCGCACGACGACCACGAGCACCACGACAGCGGTTCGCAAACCGTGTTGGGCTTCTGGTTCTACCTGATGACCGACTGCATCCTGTTCGCCAGCGCGTTCGCGGCTTACGCTGTGCTGTTCCGCAATGTGGCGGAAGGCGTGTCCGGCAAGGAGATCTTCGATCTGCAATACGTGTTGGTGGAGACCGCGGCGCTGCTGCTGTCTTCCATCACCTACGGCTTTGCGATGATCGCCGGTCAGAAGGGCAATAAATCCGCGGTGCTGGGCTGGCTGGGCATGACCTTCCTGTTCGGCGCCGCCTTCATCGGCCTGGAAATCAACGAATTCCACCACCTGATCTCCGAGGGCCACGGCCCGCAGGTCAGCGCCTTCCTGTCGGCCTTCTTCGGCCTGGTGGGCCTGCACGGCCTGCACGTGACCGCCGGCCTGATCTGGATGGCGGTGATGATGGTGGAAGTGGCCAAGACCGGCCTGACCGGCCGCGCGATGACGCGTCTGAACTGCCTGTCGCTGTTCTGGCACTTCCTCGACATCGTGTGGATCTGCGTGTTCACCGTCGTCTACCTGAAAGGAGCCATGGGATGAGCCAGGCACATGAACACGCCGCCCACGGCAGCGTGAAAAGCTATCTGATCGGCTTCCTGCTGTCGGTGGCGCTCACCGCCATTCCGTTCTGGATGGTGATGGGCGGCGCCTTCACGCCGCAGGCGACGGCGATCGGCATCTTCGCGCTGGCGGTGGTGCAGATCGTGGTGCATCTGAAGTATTTCCTGCATCTGGACTTCAGCAAGGAGGGCAAGCTCAATACCTTCTCCTTCCTGTTCACCGGCATGGTCATCGTGCTGCTGGTCGGGCTGTCGATCTGGATCATCTACACCGCCGACGCGCTGATGATGCGCTGAGGCGGGTTTGAGAGAGACCGTCTTGACATTCAAGCGCTATCTGCAGGTGACCAAGCCGGGCATCATCTTCGGCAACCTGATCTCGGCCGTCGGCGGTTTTCTGCTGGCGGCCCAGGGCCGGGTTGACTGGAGCTTGCTGCTGGCCACCCTGGCCGGCCTCTCGCTGGTGGTGGCGTCCGGCTGCGCGATCAACAACTGCATAGACCGGGACATCGACGCCAAGATGGCCCGCACCCGCAAGCGGGTGCTGGTCACCGGCGCGATGAGCGCGCGGGCGGCGCTGGCCCATGGCCTGCTGCTCGGCCTGGCCGGCTTCTACGCGCTGTGGCGCTGGACCAATCCGCTGGCCTTCGGCTGCGTGCTGTTCGGCTTCGTCATCTATGTGGGGGTGTACAGCCTCTATATGAAGCGCCATTCGGTGTACGGCACCCTGGTGGGCAGCTTGTCCGGCGCGGTGCCGCCGGTGGCCGGCTATTGCGCGGTGACCGGCCGTTTCGACGCCGGCGCGGCCATCCTGCTGCTGATGTTCTGTCTGTGGCAGATGCCGCATTCCTACGCCATCGCCATCTTCCGCCTGCAGGATTACCAGGCGGCGGGGATTCCGGTGCTGCCGGTGGTCAAGGGCATTTCCAGCGCCAAGCGCCAGATCGTGCTCTACATCCTGGCCTTCGGCGCCGCCACCGCGATGCTGGCCTTCGGCGGCTACGCCGGCTACGGCTATCTGGCGGTGGCCGGGGCCACCAGCCTGTGGTGGCTGAAGATGGCCTTGTCCGGCTACAAGCGCAGCACCGACGACCGCGTCTGGGCGCGTCAGCTGTTCTTCTTCTCCATCGTCACCATCACCGCGCTGTCGGTGATGATGGCGGTGGATTTCCGGCAGCCGGAACGTCAACAGCTGGCCGGTTTGAGCGCGTCCGCGCAGTCCTGAACGCCAGCAAGCCAAGACAAAGCGCGGGCCGCGGCCCGCGCTTTTTTCATGGCTGAGCGGCTAGAGGCCGATCAAGCCTCGTCGGCCGCGACGCTGACCAGCAGCTGGTCGGCGGCGACGATGTCGCCCACCCGGCAGTGCAACGCGCTGACGACGCCGGCGCGCGGCGCGTAGATGCGGTTTTCCATCTTCATCGCCTCAACGACGGCCAGCACCTGATTGGCCTCCACCCGCTCATTGACCGCCACCGGCAGCGCCACCACCGTGCCCGGCATCGGCGAGGCCACTCGCTGGCCGGCGTCGGCGTCCGCCTCGGCGGCTTCCGGCTGCTCCGCCTGCAAGCGCAGGCGATGGCCGGCCACCGTCAACTCCATGTCGTCGCCGCAGGGCAGGGCGCTCCATTGCCGCCCGTCCACCTCGCCGCGCCACAGCTCGCCGTCGCGGCGCAGTTCCACGCGCAGGCTCCGCTCCGCCACCGCCGCGCGGACCTGGGCGCCTGAGCGTTCCAGCAGCCGGGCCTGCCAGCGCGAGGCGCCGGCGCGATAGCTCAGCCGGCCCAAGGGCGCGTCCGGGTCCAGCGCGGCGCGGTCGTGCGGGCCGATGCCGCCCTGCCAGGGCGAGGACGATTCGACGCAGGCCAGGGTCAGTTCGACGGCGGCGGCGCAGGCGACGGCCTCGGCCAGCGGCGCGGCTTCCGGCGCGGCGGCGAGCTGGTCGACCAGATGGGTGTCCAGCTCGCCGGCCCGCACCCGCGGCTCGCGCAGCAGCCGCTCGATGAAGCCCAGATTGGTGCTCAGGCCCGGCAGCGCGGTGTCGCGCGCGGCGGCCCGCAGCGCGTCCAAGGCCGCGGCGCGGCTGCCGCCGTGGGCGATCAGCTTGGCCAGCATCGGATCGTAGAAAGCCGGCACCTCGCCGCCGTCGCCGTCGAAGGCCGCGTCCACGCGGCAGCCTTGCGGCCAGCGCGCCAGCAGCGCCTTGCCCGGCATGGGCGCGAACTCGCGCAGCGGGTCTTCGGCGTAGACTCGGCATTCGATGGCGTGGCCGTCGGCGCGGATCTCCTCCTGGCGCAGCGGCAGGGCTTCGCCGGCGGCGACGCGCAACTGCCACTCCACCAGGTCCAGTCCGGTGACGGCCTCGGTGACCGGGTGCTCCACCTGCAAGCGGGTGTTCACCTCCAGGAAATAGAATTGGCCGTCCGGCGCCAGGATGAATTCAAAAGTGCCGGCGTTTTGGTAGCCGATGGCCGCCGCGCCGCGCACCGCGGTGTCCAGCAGCACGGCGCGGGTGGCGGCCGGCATCGCGCAGGCCGGGGCCTCCTCGATGATTTTCTGATGACGGCGCTGCAAGGAGCATTCGCGTTCGAACAGATGCGCCACATTGCCGTGGCGGTCGCCGAACACCTGCACTTCCAGATGGCGCGGCCGCGCGATATAGCGCTCCACCAGCAGCCGGCCGTCGCCGAAGCTGGAGCGGCCGACGCGCACCGCGGCGTCCACCGCCTCGCGCAGCGCGGCTTCTTCCCACACCACTTGCATGCCCTTGCCGCCGCCGCCGGCCACCGGCTTGAGAATGACCGGATAGCCGATCTCGGCGCAGCTCTCCAGGATCAGGCCGTAGGACTCGGTGGCTTCCGCCGAGCCCGGCGTCACCGGCACGCCCGCCGCCGCCATCAATTGGCGCGCGCGCGCCTTGTCGCCCATCTGGGCGATGGTGTCGGCGTCGGGGCCGATGAAGACCAGGCCCGCGGCGGTCACCGCGCGGGCGAAGTCGGCGTTTTCCGACAGGAAGCCGTAACCGGGATGGATGGCCTCGCAGCCGCTGTCCAGCGCCGCGGCGATGATGGCCTCGCCGTTCAGATAGCTGGCGCTGGCCGGGGCCTCGCCTATCCAGCGCCGCTCCGCGGCCCCTTCCAGATGCGCGGCGCCGGCGTCGGCCGTGGAGTAGACGGCGACATGCTCGATGCCGAGCCGCCGGCAGCTGCGGGCGATGCGGCGCGCGATCTCGCCGCGGTTGGCGATCAAAATTCGTTTGAACATGGTGTTTACATCCTGAATACGCCGAAGCGGGTGTCTTGGACCGGGGCGGCGGCGGCCAGCGCCAGGCTGAGCGCCAGCCATTCTCGGGTCTGGGCCGGGTCGACGATGGCGTCCACCCACATGCGGGCCGCCACGTACAGCGCCTGGCCCTGGCGCTCGTAGGCGTCGCGGATCGGCCGCTTGAAGCTTTCCTCTTCTTCCGGCGTCCAGGCCTTGCCCTGTTTTTCCAATTGCTCGGCGCGGATCAGCGCCAACACCGTCGCCGCCTGTTCGCCGCCCACCACCGTGGTCTTGGCGTTGGGCCACATCGCCATCAACTGCGGGCCGATGGCGCGGCCGCACATGGCCAGATTGCCGGCGCCGTAGCTGCCGCCGATCAGGATGCTGAACTTGGGCACGCGGGCGCAGGAGGCGGCGTTGACCATCTTGGCCCCGTGTTTGGCGATGCCGCCGGCCTCGTATTCCGCGCCCACCATGAAGCCGTTGATATTGTGCAGGAACAGCAGCGGAATGCCGCGTTGGGCGCAGAGTTCGATGAAGTTGGCCGCTTTTTGCGCGCTTTCCGAGAACAGCACGCCGTCGTTGATCAGCACGCCCACCGGATAGCCGCCGATGTGGCCGGTGCCGCACAGAATGGTGGCGCCGAAACGGGCGCGGTATTCGGCGAAGGCGGAGTCGTCCAGCAGCCGGGCCAGGATTTCCCGCGCCGGAATATGCTCGCGCGGGTTGGCGCTGACGATGCCGGCCAGTTCCGCCGGATCGTAACGCGGCGGTTGCGGCGCTTGCGGCGGCGCGTACTGCCGGCCGCGGCCGCGGCGCGCGACGATGTCCCGCATCAGCCGCAGCGCGTGTTCATCGCTGAGCGCGTAGTGGTCGGCCACTCCGCTGTCGCGGGTGTGCACATCGGCGCCGCCCAGGGTTTCCGCGTCCACGATCACTCCGGTGGCGGCGCGCACCAGTTGCGGGCCGCCCAGGAAGATGGAACCGTTGCCGCGCACGATGATGGTTTCGTCGCTCATCGCCGGGATGTAGGCGCCGCCGGCGGTGCAAGAGCCGAGCACCGCCGAGATCTGCGGCAGGCCCAGCGCCGACATCTCGGCGATATTGCGGAAGATGCGGCCGAAGTGCTGCTCGTCCGGGAAGATGTCTTCCTGCAAGGGCAGGTAGACTCCGCCGGAATCCACCAGATAGAGGCAGGGCAGGCCTTGCTCTCGGGCGATCTGCTGGGTGCGCAGATGCTTGCGCAGCGTCAGCGGGTAATAAGTGCCGCCCTTGACCGAGGCGTCGTTGGCGAACACCGCCACCGCGTGGCCGGCGACGATGCCGATGCCGGTGACGATGCCGGCGCAGGGCACCGCGTGCTCGTACACGTCGTGGGCGGCCAGTTGGCCGATCTCCAGAAAGGGCGTGCCGGGGTCCAGCAGCAGGGATAGGCGTTCGCGCGGGGACAGCTTGCCCTTGGCCGCCTGTTTGGCGCGCGCCTCCGGACCGCCGCCTTGCAAGGCGGCGTCGCGGGCGGCGGCGATGCGCTCGCGCAGCTGGCGGTAGGCTTCGGCGTTGCGTTCAAACGTCTCGCCGGAGGCGGGAACGCGGGATTCGATACGGGACATGGAAGAGCTTCCTCGATTCAGGCGGCGCGCGCGCGCACCTTGAACAGCACTTGCGACAGGGTCAACAGGCCCAGGGCGGCCACCGCCAGCGTCCAGGCGCCGTCGTGATGCAGCAGCACCGAGACGGTGGCGGCGATGCCGGCCAGCCCCTGCTGCAGGAAGCCGCACAGCGCCATCGCGTGCGCGCCGTGCTCCTTGGCGTCGCTGACGGCGGTGGCCATGCTGTTGGGGAACAGCACCGCCTGGCCGAAAATGGTCAGGCAGTAGAGGCCGATGAACAGCCACAGGCCGGGCAGACGCTCCAGCAGGCCCAAGTGCCAGCCCAGCAGCATGGCCAGCGTGGCCGCGGCCAGCAGCGCCGCGCCGGCGCGCATCAGGCGCAGCCCGCCCACGCGGGCCACCAGGCGGTTCACCACCATGGCGCCGCTGAAATAGGACAGGCCGATCAACAGTCCGACGTTGCCGAAGCCGGCCACCGCCAGGCCGAAGTGCTCCTGAAACACGAAGGGGCTGACCTCTTGCAAGGTCACCGTGGTGGCGAAGCCCAGGCCGCCGGCGCAGGCCGGCCACAGAAAGCCGGGCCGGCGCAGAATGCTCCAGTACGGGCTGGGACCGGAGGCCGCGGCGGCCGGGCGGCCGGCTTGCAGCGGCAGGCCCATTGTCAGCAGCGCCGCCACGGCGCCGGTGACCGCCATCAAGGCGAAGCCGGCTTCCCAATGACTGTATTTGCCGATCAGGCCGCCGATGAACTGGCCGCCGCCCAGCGCGGTGATGAAGGCGATGGAGAGCACGGACAATTTGCGCGCCAGATCGTCGCCGCGCCAGTGATCGCGCACGATGATGCGGGCGATGATGGCCGCGCCGCCGCCGGCGATGCCCTGCGCCACCCGTAGCGTCAGCAGCTCCGCGGCGTTGGACACGAAGGCGAGCAGCAGGCTGCAGACCACGAACAGCGCCAGCGAAATCAGCAGCGGCCCACGCCGGCCCCAGCGGTCGGCCGCCGAGCCCCAGAACAGCACCGGCAAGGCCGCGCCCACCACATAGCCGGAAATCGACATCTCCACCAGGCTCTGGCTCATCGCCAGCTCCCGCATCACCGCCGGCAGCGAGGGCAGATACACGGTGGTGGCCATCTGCGCCATGAACACGATCAGGCAGGCCAGCGCCATCAGCCGGCCGGCCGGCTGCGCCAGCGCCGCGGGCGGCGCGGTCAGGGTTTTCTCATTCATGGGCGGCTCGCAACTGATTGAGGCAGGCGGCGAAGCGCTCGATCTCCTGCGTCGTCATATTGGCGCGGATCATGATGCGCAGGCCGGCGCGGCCCTTGGCGATCACCGGGAAGAAGATGGGCGAGGTGTAGAAACCGTCTTCCAGCAAGCTCTTGGCGTAGAAGATGGTGTTTTCCTCCGAGCCGATGGAGACGAAGCGGATGGGCAGCGGTTCGCCGCTATTGTCCGAGGCCACATGCTGGTCGAACAGGCGGATATTGTCCTGCAGCCGTTGTTGCAGACGCGGCAGCTCCTCGGAGCGGTGAATGGCCGCCGACTGGATGATGGCGCCCAGGCCGGCGGTGTTGATGCGTTGCGACCAGGTCACCGGCCCGCCGAAGCGGGTGGCCAGCTTGCGGCGCTGGGCGTCGTGGCGCGGGCCCAGGAAGATGGCGCCGCCGGACGCGCCGAAGCCCTTGTTCAGCGAGGTGACGATCAAGGTGCGCTCATTGATGCCGCCCATGGTTTCCAGCACCAGGCCGCGGCCGTGGCGGCCCAGCGTGGACAGGCCGTGGGCTTCGTCGAAGAACAGGAACAAACCGTATTTGTCCTGCAACGCCAGCAGCTCCGGCACCGGAGCCATGCCGCCGGTGCTGTAGACCCCGTCGGCGACATAGGCCACGCGCGCATGGGTCTTGCACAGGTCTTCCAGCGCGTTCAGATCGTTGTGGCGTATGGTCTGGATCTCGGCCTCGTCGGCGCAGATCGGCTTCATCATGTTCAGGCAGAAGTGGGCGTTCTTGTCGAACACCATCAAGGGCGGCACGTCTTCGGTCAGCGCGCCGGAGGCCAGCAGGGGCAGGGCGGCCGCGGCGGCGGCGGCGCAGGACGGCACGGTCAGCGTTTCCGCGTCCACCAGCTCCGCCAGCGCGTCCTCCGCCTGCTGCAGGATGTCGAACTGCACCCGGATGCGCGAAATCGAGGTGTTCAACGAGCCGGTGTTCAATACCGCGTCCGCCGCCGCCTGCAGGATGTCCGGGTGCGAGTCCAGGCCCAGATAGGAATAGGACGACATATTGACGAAGCGCTTGCCGTTGGCCACCGCCTCATGGCGGCCGTCGCCCAGGTTGCGGGTGACGATATTGGCCATGCCGGCCTGGGTGGTGATGTCCCAGAAGCTGTTGCTCAACTGGATGGCTTTTTTGATATTGGCGTGTTGATGCATGTTTCCCCCCTCGTATGGTTTGACGGCGGCCGTCAAGGCCGCCTCGTCCGGCCTATACCCGTTCCAGAATCAGCGCCAGGCCCTGTCCCACGCCCACGCACATGGTGCAAAGCGCGTAGCGCTTGCCGCCGGCCTGCAGCTGCGCGGCGGCGGTCAGCGCCAGCCGGCTGCCGCTCATGCCCAGCGGGTGGCCCAGCGCGATGGCGCCGCCCTTGGGGTTCACGCGTTCGCAATCGTCGGGTAGGCCCAGCGCGCGGGTGACCGCCAGCGCCTGGGCGGCGAAGGCCTCGTTCAGTTCGATGACGTCGATGTCCTCGATGCCGAGGCCGGCCTGGCGCAGCGCCTTGCGGCTGGCCTCGATCGGGCCCGCGCCCATGATGCGCGGCGCGATGCCGGAGCTGGCCGAGGCCAGCACCCGCGCGCGCGGACGCAGGCCGTGGCGTTGCGCCGCCGCGGCCGAGGCGATGATCATCGCCGCCGCGCCGTCGTTGACGCCGGAGGCGTTGCCGGCGGTGATGCTGGACTCCGGGCCGAACAGCGCCTTGAGCTTGGCCAGCTCCTCCAGAGAGGTCTGGCGCGGATGCTCGTCGCGGCTGACGATCAGCGGGTCCTGCTTGCGGCGCGGGATCGTCACCGGGATGATCTCCTCGGCGAAGAAGCCGGTTTCCAGCGCGGCGAAGTAACGCTGCTGGCTGCGCAGCGCGAAGGCGTCCTGATCCTGGCGGCTGACGCCGAATTCGCGCGCCACGTTCTCCGCCGTGGCCGGCATGGTGTCCACGCCGTATTGTTTCTCCATCGCCGGATTGACGAAGCGCCAGCCTATGGTGGTGTCGTAGATCTGCATGTCGCGGCCGAAGGCTTTGTCCGACTTCGGCATCACGAAGGGCGCGCGCGACATGGACTCCACGCCGCCGGCGATCAGCAGCTCGGCCTCGCCGGACTTGACGGCGCGCGCCGCCAGCGCCACCGCGTCCAGGCCGGACGCGCACAGGCGGTTCACGGTCAGGCCCGGGACGCTCTCCGGATAGCCGGCCAGCAGCAGGCTCATGCGGGCCACGTTGCGGTTGTCCTCGCCGGCCTGGTTGGCGCAGCCCAGGATCACTTCGTCTATCGCCGCCGGGTCCAGGCCCGGATTGCGCTCCAGCAGCGCGCGCAGCGGCGCCGCGGCCAGATCGTCGGCGCGCACGCCGGACAAGGCGCCGCCGAAGCGGCCGATGGGGGTGCGCACGGCGTCGCAGATGAAAGCGTCGGTCATCGCGGTCTCCTCTCAGCTCAAGCTGGTTTGCGGTTGCAACAGCGCGGACAGCAAATCGCGCGCGGCGTCGATCTCGTCGGCGCAAACGTGGTGGGGCATGTCCGGATAAACGCGGAAATCCACCTCGGCGCCGGCGCGGCGGAAGGCCTCGGCGCTGCGTTCGATGCGCTCCAGCGGCATCCAGCTGTCGCTGTCGCTGGTGCCGAAGAAGGCCGGGAAGTCCAGCGCCGCGGACGGCGCGCCCCAGGCCGCCTCGTCGGGGCCGAACAGGCCGCCGGAGAAGGCGATCAGCCCGCCTATCGGGCGTGGGCGGCGATAGATGAACTCGGCGGCCAGGCAAGCGCCCTGGGAGAAGCCCATCAGCACGATCCGGCTGTCGGCGAAGCCGTAGCCGCGCAGTTCCTCGATGGTGGCCTCGACGCAGTCCAGCGCCTGGTCCAGCGAGGGCTGATTGCTGTCCAGCGGCGCCATGAAGCTGTGCGGATACCAGGTGCGGTCCTTGGCGATGGGCAGAATGTAGGCGACGTCGGCCAGGCCGATGGCCTCGCCGTTCTTGTAGGCGTCCTGGGCGCTCTGGCGGCGGCCGTGCAGCAGCACCACGGCGAGCTTGGCCTGGTTCAGCGGCGCGCCGTAGATTTCCAGGCCGTGTTCTTTATGCGGATTGGGATCGATTGTGCTCATGTAATGTGTCCTTTAGTGAATGCCCAGAATTTGCTTGGCTTCGGCGGGGGAGGCGATCTCGCGGCCGACTTCGCCGGCCAGGCGCGCCAGGCGCTCCACCAATTGGGCGTTGTCTCGGGCCAGTTCGCCGTAGCGGTAATAGACGTTGTCTTCCAGGCCGGTGCGCACATGGCCGCCCAGCAGCAGGGTGTGCAGATTGATCGCCAGCTGGTGTTTGCCTATGCCCAGCGCCGACCACACGCTGTCCTGCGGAATGCTTTCGACGAAATGCAGCAGGTTTTTGCAGGTGGCGGCCGCGCCGCCCTGTATGCCCATGGCGAAGCTGAAGCACAGCGGGCCGCTCAGATAGCCGTCTTCCTGCAGTTTCAGCGCCTCGCCGATGATGCCCTGGTGATAGACCTCGATCTCCGGCTTGGCGCGGTATTCGCGGATGTCCAGCGCCAGCGCGCGGGCCAGTTCAGGCGGATTGATGAAGGGCTTGCTGCCGTGGTTGACCGAGCCGCAGTTGAAGGAGGCGATGTCCGGACGGAAGGACAGATGGTTCCAGGCTTCCTTCTTCTCCAGCTGCGGCGGCAGATTGAGGCCGGAGGTGCTCAGATTGATCAGGATGTCGCAGCGCTCGCGGATGCGGCGGACGATATCGCCGTAGATGTCCGCGTCGTAGCTGGGCGTGCCGTCCGGGTTGCGGGCGTGGATGTGGACCACCGAAGCGCCGGCGTTCCAGCATTCATAGGCGGCCTGGGCGATTTCTTCCGGCGAAAACGGCACGCCGGGATGTTTCTGCCGGCTGGTGATGCCGCCGTTGACGGCGGCGGTGATGATGAGTTTTTGCATGGTGGGAACGCTCATGTGAATGAAAGAGGAAAAAGCTGCGGTGTTCAGATCTTGTCGCCGACGGGGGCGGTTTGCGGCTGCGCGGCGGCGTCCGGGCGCTTGGACACCAGATAAATGCCGACGCCGATCAGCACGCCGCCGATCAGCTCATGCAGCGACAGCGAATAGCCGAAGGCGGCGAAGGAAATCAGGGTGGCGAACAGCGGGGACAGAAACAGGAAACCGCTGGTGCGCACCGCGCCGCCCAGGTCCAGCGCCATGAACCACAGCGCCATCGCGCCGGTGGTGGCCGGCAGCGCCAGCCAGAGGAAGGCGGCCAGCACCCGCTCGCTGTGAGGCAGTGTCGGGACTTCGCCGCCGGCCCAGGCCAGCAGCGCCAGGCAGGCCGAACCCACCAGCATCTGCCAGAAGGTCAGCGCCCAGACGTTGATCACGATGCGGCTGCCCTTGATCACCAGCGTGGACGCCGCCCAGCAGGCCGCGCCGCACAGCACCAGCGCGTCGCCGGCGCCGAAGCCGTCCAGCTTGTTCAGGCCGATGCAGACGGCGACGCCGAAGAAGGCCAGGACCAGGCCGACGGCGGCCAGAGGGTGGATTTTTTCCTTCAGCGCCAGCCGCGACATCAAGGCCACGATCAGCGGGGTGCAGGCCATCAGAATGGCGGCCTTGGCCGGGGTGGTGCTGCGCAGCCCGATATTGAGAAAGCCCATCGATCCGGCGGTCTGCAACAGGCCGATCAAGGCCAGCACGCCCCAGGGGCGAGGGCGGACGAAGGCGCGCGGATAGCGGAAGCGCTGCCACAGCAGAATGGGCACGATGCCGGCGGCGGCGGCGGTGAAACGCGCCACCGCGGCCCACAAGGGCGGCATTTCCGACAACACGATCTTGGAGGTGGGAAAGGTGGAGCCGAACAGAAAGGTGGCGGCCAGAATCAGCAGCCAATAGCGTTTGGCGTCGTAGTTGGGATGGGACATGGTCACCTGGCCAGACGGCGGTTTCAATAGCCATTTATCATATTGAAACGGTTTGGTTCAGGCTTCTTGCAAGCGGACAATTGCTGCTTCAAAACGGACAATTATGCTGCGCTGCCGCAAAGCCGTGTCGGCGCGCGGGTCCGCGGGGCGGAAAAGAGGCGGTTCAAAGCCTCGCTCTTGTCGGCTGGGCTTTGAACCGCGGATGGGATCAGGAGAAGTACTGGCTGGGGGCCGCGTTCATGATGCGGCGGAACATGGAGGAAAACGCGCCGGGCGTTTCATAACCCAGATCGGAGGCGATCAGGGTCACCGGCTCGCCGGCGCCTAGCCGCGGCAGCGCCGAGATCGCGCACACTTGCTGACGCCAGTACAGATAAGACACGCCCAGCTCCTGCTGGAACAGCCGCGCCAGCGTGCGGCTGGACGCGCCCACCAGTTCCGCCCATTCGTTAAGCCCGCGCCGGTCGCCGGGATTGGCCAGAATCGCCGAGCACACCCGCTGCAAACGCTGATCGCTCAGCGGCGGCAGCGGCAAGGCCGTTTCCCCCGACCATTCGATTTCGTCGATCAGCACGTCCAGCAAGCGGCCTTCTTTTTGATCGGCGTGGGGAATGCCGCGCGTGCGCATCAGGCGGATGATGAGTTCCCGCATCAGCGGCGAAATGGCGATGGCTTTGGAGTGGCGCGGCAATTGCGCCAGATAGTGCGGGGATTGGATGTACAGCGTGCGCAGCGACACCGTGCCGCGGGCGCGCATGCTGTGCTCCACCGCGGGCGGCATCCAGACGCCGCGCTGCGGCGGCACCAGCCACAGACCGTCGGCGGTGGACAGTTCCATCACGCCGGAAACGGCGAAAATCAGCTGGCCTTCGCGGTGTTGGTGGCGGCCGACTTGATGACCGCTGGGAAAGTCCTTGGACATGCTCCACGCGGCGAAGTCCGGTAGGACGGCGTTGGATTCTATGGCCATGCGCTTGCTTTCTTATTTGAGGGTAGCCCGGTTCCGCGCGGCTTGCGGCCCTGTTGTGCGGGCGTCTTCAGCCGTCGGTTCAGGCTCATGATACTGCAGCGCACAAAATATTCATACAGTATAAATTGTGTCTATTTCAATGCGAATGCCTTGGAGCGGCGGAGCCGCCCGTCGCAGGGACAAAAGAAAACACCGCGGCCGGAGGGCCGCGGTGCGCAGGAGGAGGGTTAAGAAGAGCGATGCTTCGTCAGAAGCTCAGCCCAAAACCGCGCGCGTAACGCAGCGCGCCCGGCTGGCCGTTTTCGTCCAGCGCGTGGATGGCCACCGGCAGCTTGCCGCCGGGCGGGTTCGCGCCCAGCATCACGTCCACCAGCGCCGGCATGGACGGCCCGCGCAGGCCGTTCTCATAGCCGTAGTAGGCGTAGGTGGCCAGCGTGGCGTCGGCCAGATCGTCGTAATTGATCACGTCGTAAGGCGCGCGCAGGGTCACGTGGATCAGCTTCTTGCCTTGCCGCTTGGCGTATTCCATCGCATTGCGCATTTGCTGCGCCTCGCTGAGCGGCGGCGCGGACAGGCTGCGGGCGAAGCGGGTCCGGAGCGCGGGCAGGTCTTCCGCCACATTGAAGACCAGGGAACCGTTGCCGGCGGCCGGCGCCGGCTCGGCCTGCAGGCTGCGCTTCATCCGCGGCGCGATGGCCGGCGCGTTGGGGTCGCCGTTGCGTTCCACCGGGCTGACGCCGGTGGCCAAGGTGCCGATGACGACCACGTCGGCCTGATCGATCGCCTGTTTCTGCGCCTCCCACGGCGTGGCGCTCAATTTGGCGCCGCTGACCTGGCGATAGCCTTTTTCATCGAAGCGGCGGCGCATCGCCTCGGCCTGTTCGCCCCAGGGCGTCAGGATGAAGATGCGCTGGCTGGGCGAGCGCAGCGGCAGCGCCGCGCCCTGATTGCGCAGCAGGGTGATGGATTGCCGGGTGATTTTAGCTTCCACCGCGCGATGCTCCGCGCCGCCTATGGTGCTCAGCGCCGGCAGCGGCTTGGCCTCGCCGGCCGGGGTAACCTCGTTGCGCAGCTTCATCGCCACGATGCGCCGCGCCGAGCGGTCCAGTTCGGCGCGGTCTATCCGACCGTCCGCCACCGCGGCGGCCACTTGGTCTATCAATTGGCGCAGCCGGCCGGCTTGCGCGGCGGTGCGGAACTCCGTGGGCATCAGCGCGATGTCCACATCGGCCTGGAACACCTTGATCACCGCGTCGGCCTGCTCGAAGAAATCGCTGATGCCCTTCATGTCCAGCGCGTCGGTGACGGTGACGCCCTGGTAGCGCATCTCGCCGCGCAGCAGATCGTGCTGGATTTTGCGCGACATCGTCGCCGGCGCGATCATGCGTTCGCCGTTGCGGGCGGTGATTTGGCTGCTGTCCAGCGCCGGGTACTGGATGTGGGCGGTCATGATCATCTCCGGCGGCTGACCGGAGGCGATGGCCTGGCGGTAGGGCGCTAGGTCGATGGCGTAGGCGTCGGCGCGCGACTTGTTCACCACCGGCAGACCGTAATGGGAGTCGGTGGCGGTGTCGCCGTGGCCGGGGAAGTGCTTGAAGGAGCCGATCACGCCTTGCTCGCGCATGCCCTGCGTCGTGGCCTGCCCCAGCAGGCTGATGGTGGCCGGATCGTCGCCGTAGGCGCGGACATTGATGACCGGATTGAGCGGATTGCTGTTGACGTCCACGTCCGGCGCAAAGTTGACGTTGAAGCCGACGGCGCGGATCTCGGCGGCCAGCACCCGGCCGGAGTCCCGGGCGAGGTTGCTGTCCCGCGTCGCTTCATAGGCGGCGCCCAGCGCCATATTGCCGGGGAAGCTGGTGGCCAGCGGGCGCGGCAGGCGGAAGACATTGCCGCCCTCCTGGTCAGAACCGATCAACAGTCCGACCGGGCTGTTCTGCGGCCGCGCCCGGCGGATCTGCTCGGACAAACGCCGGGTTTGCTGCAAATCGCTCAGATTGTTGGCGAACAGAATCACGCCGCCGATGGCGTTGTCGCGCAGCGCGCGGCTGGCGGCGTCCGGCAGTTCGGTCATGCCGGCGGTGCAGGCGGGCTGATCGTCCGGGCACCAGTAACGGAAGGCCATCATGATCTTCTGGCCGATCTTCTCGCGAACGCTCATCTGTTCGACGATGCGCGCGGCTTGCTGCTCGACGCTGGGCTGCTCAAGGCAGCCGCTCAGCAGCGCTGGCAACAGCATCAGCGCCGGCAGGCGCAGGGAAAGTGGTTTGGACATGGTTCAACCTTGTGCTGAAGTGGAGGCATCCGGAATGACGGGCAGGCCCGTCTTGCCGCTGGCGACGCAGGTCCGGCGGCGAGGCCGGACCTGCGGACAGCCGTGGAGGCTGGGATCTCTTTTTGTGAATATATTCATTTGTGAATGGTTTTTGTTAGTAATGAATTGCGCGTCGGACGCCCCTGCCAGGGCGCGCTCGGCGCGAAGAAGCGCTCGCCAAGACTAAAGCTTATGAAATTCAATTTTTGAAAAAGTTGCCTGCGGCGAGGAATTGCCTGGGGCTGTGCGACGCATCTACTTGATTGCTCGGCGTTTTTGTCTCAATGCTTGACCCTGGATCGGCTACGGGAGGATAATTCATGCCTTTTTTCAAACGCTTAGCGCGATGGCGGGCCGGCTGGCCGCCGACGCTGAGCGGCGATTGGCTTTCGGGTGGATAGGGATACGATGCAGGACAGCGGAGTGAAGCATTCTAGGGTTCAGGAGAGCGGCGGCCTGCCGCCGCGCCGCCTGTCGGTGGCGCCGATGCTGGATTGGACCGACCGTCACTACCGCTATTTCGCGCGTCAGATCACCCGGCATACCTGGCTCTACACCGAGATGGTCACCACCGGCGCGCTGCTGCACGGCGACGTCGAACGCCATCTGCGTTTCGACGAGGCGGAGCACCCGCTGGCGCTGCAACTGGGCGGCAGCGAGCCGGCGGAGCTGGCGCGTTGCGCCAGGCTGGCGGCGGAATGGGGCTACGACGAGGTCAACCTGAACGTGGGCTGCCCGTCGGAGCGTGTGCAAAAGGGCGCTTTCGGCGCCTGTCTGATGGCCGAGCCGCAATTGGTGGCCGACTGCGTCAAGGCGATGCGCGACGCGGTGTCCATCGACGTGACGGTCAAGCACCGCATCGGCATCGATCGCATCGAGCATTACGATTACCTGAGCGATTTCGTCGGCCAGGTGGCGGACGCCGGCTGCCGCACCTTCATCGTCCATGCGCGCAACGCCATCCTCAAGGGCCTGAGCCCCAAGGAAAACCGCGAAATCCCGCCCCTGAAGTACGATTACGTCTACCGGCTGAAGCAGGAGCGTCCGGATCTGGAAATCCTGATCAACGGCGGCGTCAAGAATCCGGCCGAGATCGACGAGCATCTGCGTCATGTGGACGGCGTGATGGTGGGGCGCGAGGCCTACCACAATCCCTGGCTGATGGCCGATTGGGACCAGCGCTACTACGGCGCCGGCGCCGCGCCGGAGCGTGAACAGGTGGTGGCCGCGATGATGCCCTATGTGGCGGCGCGCCTGGCCGAGGGCCACAAGACGCGCAATATCGCCCGCCACATCCTGGGCCTGTTCCAGGGCATTCCCGGCGCGAGAAACTGGCGGCGCATGCTGTCCGACGCCAAACTGCTGGACGGCGCCGACGAGCGTCTGCTGCAACAGGCCTTGGAAGCGACGCTGGGCGCCGCCCGCCGCGCGGAATCAACAGAATAAACCGCCTGGCCGCCGCGGCCAGGAACGGATTCGCGGCGCCGGGGTCTGCGGTAGCAAGGCGAGAGCGCTGTTCTTGCTGAGGCAGGGCCCGACGCCGCCATATTAAGAACGTGTTGACGATCCAAGGAGCAAGTGCGAGACAAGGCGGAAGCCGCGCGTGGCGCAAGAGCGTCTCGACGCCGCGTCAGCTCCCGCGAAGCGCTGCGGATCGTGAACAGGTTCCAAGTCGCGGGACTTCCCAAGGGGGAGCCCGCCATGGCGGCTTGCCGCCTTTTCTGTTCGCCATGCTGGTCATGGCCGTCTGGAGGTGAATCTGAATTGAAACCGCTGAAGCTTGTCCTATTGTCCTCCATCCTGTCGTCCGCCGTCTGGGCCGGACCCAAGGACGTCTTGCACATCTATAACTGGAGCGGCTCCTTGTCGGACGCCATCCTCCGCCAGTTCGAGAAAAGCTGTGATTGCCGCGTGGTGCAGAATTACTACGGCGACAATGAGGAAATGCTGGCCAAGCTGGCGGCCGGGGCCAAGGGCTACGATATGGTGTTTCCGTCCAGCTTCGTGATCGAGGCGATGAGCAAGCAGAAGCTGCTGCGGCCGCTGGATCACGCCAAATTGCCGAATCTGAAGAATGTCGACCCGGCCTATTTGTCCCAAAGCTACGATCCGGGCAACCGCTACACCGTGCCCACGGTGCTGTCGCTGACTTCGGTCGGCTACAACGCGGAGCGTCTGCAGAAACTGGGCATCGACCCGCACAGCTGGTCGGTGATCTTCGATCCCAAGGTGCTGCAGAAGATCAAGGGCAAGGTCACGGTGCTGGACAGCTCGCGCGAGGTGTTCGCCGCCGCGCTGTTCTACCTGGGCAAGAACCCCAACACCGCCAGCCAGGCCGATTATCGCGCGGCGCAGGCGGTGATCAAGCAGGCCAAGCCCTACTGGGCCACCTTCTCCAACGCCAGTTATCTGAAAGAGCTGGCGGTGGGCAATATCTGGGTGTCGCTGGGCTACTCCACCGAGTTCTTCCAGGCCGCCGAGGACGCGCGCCAGGCCAAGCGCCGCTTCCGCATCGCCAATGTGGCGCAGAAGGAAGGCAATGAGCTGGGCGTGGACACCATGGCGGTGCTGGCCAGCGCCAAACGCCCGGACCTGGCGCATCAGTTCATCAACTTCATGCTGGACGGCAAGAATGCCGCCCAATTGACCAACCTCAACGGCGCCACCAATCCGGTCAAGACCGCCGCGCCCTTTTTCCGCGCGGATTTGAAAAGCCATCCGGTGATCGATCCGACGCCGGACACCGTGAAAAAATGGACGGTGCTGCGCGAACTGACGCCGGCGGAGCGGCGCTCGCTGGCGCGGATGTGGACGGAAGTGAAGGTCAGCCGTTAAGCTTGTTTTGAGCAAAGTCTGCTGCGCGTCGGCGATACGGCGTTGAAAACCGCTTCGAAATGCTCATGTACCACGTGTACATTCCGCTTTCTCAGCGGTTTTCGCCTTGTCTCGCTCTAGCTCGCTAGACTTTGAACAGGCTCTTAGCATTTGAGCAAAGTCTGCTGCGCGTCGGCGATACGGCGTTGAAAACGGCTTCGAAATGCTCATGTACCCCGTGTACATTCCGCTTTCTCAGCCGTTTTCACCTTGTCTCGCTCTAGCTCGCTAGACTTTGAATAAGTTCTTATACTTATGTCCGCAGCCCCGGCGTCGTCGGGGCTGCGTCGCATTCGATGGAGTTCTCATGTTCGACAAATTAGTGATGGCCAGCAACAACGCCGGCAAGTTGAAGGAATTCGCCGCGCTGATGGCGCCGCTGGGCATACAAGTGATTCCGCAGGTGGAACTGCAAGTGCCGGAATGCCCGGAACCGCACCACACCTTCCTGGAAAACGCGCTGGAAAAAGCGCGTCACGCCAGCCGCGTGAGCGGCTTGCCCGCGTTGGCCGACGACTCCGGCATCTGCGTCGAGGCGCTGTCCGGCGCGCCGGGCGTGTACTCGGCCCGCTACGCCGGCGAACCCAAGTCCGACGCCGCCAACAACGCCAAGCTGGTGGCGGCGCTGCAGGGCGAGGCCAATCGCCGCGCCTGGTATTACTGCGTGCTGGTCTTGGTGCGCCACGCCGACGATCCGCAGCCGCTGGTGGCGGACGGCATGTGGTTCGGCGAAGTGCGCGACGAGGCGGCCGGCGTCGGCGGCTTCGGCTACGACCCGCATTTCTGGCTGCCGCAGCACGGCTGTAGCGTGGCGGAGATGGACGCGGCGGAGAAAAACCGCGTCAGCCACCGCGGCCAGGCGCTGCAAGCGCTGCTGGCCAAGCTGCGCGCGCTGGCATGAAGCGGGTCCCTTCGTTCAGCGCCCGGCCGGCGCGGCTGGAGCCGCAAGGAGCCGCGACGTGCAGGTGAGCAAGATTTCGCTGTCCGCGCTTGGGCTGGGCGGTCAAGTCGGCTTGAAAGAGCTGCCGCCGCTGTCGCTCTACATCCATTTCCCGTGGTGCGTGCGCAAATGCCCGTATTGCGACTTCAACTCGCACGAGCCCAAGAGCGGCTTCGACGAGATGGCCTATGTCGACGCCTTGCTGCGCGATCTGGAATTCAGCCTGCCCGAGGTCTGGGGCCGTCCGCTGAGCAGCATCTTCATGGGCGGCGGCACCCCCAGCCTGTTCTCGCCTCAGGCGATGGACGCGCTGCTGGCCGGCGTGCGCGCGCGCATGCGGCTGCAGCCGGACGCGGAAATCACCATGGAGGCCAATCCCGGCACCTTCGAGGCCGAGCGTTTCCGCGGCTACCGCGAGGCCGGCATCAACCGGCTGTCCATCGGCATCCAGAGCTTCAAGCCGGCGCATTTGCAGGCGCTGGGCCGCATTCACGACGGCGAGGAAGCGCGTCGCGCCATCGACATCGCGCTGAGCCACTTCGACAACGTCAATCTGGACCTGATGTACGCGCTGCCGGGGCAGACCCTGGACGAAGCGCTGGCCGATCTGGACACCGCGCTGTCCTACGGCATCACCCATCTGTCCGCCTACCATCTGACGATAGAACCCAACACCCTGTTCGCCGTGGAGACGCCGCGCAATCTGCCGGACGACGAAGTCTCCGCCGACATGCAGGAGGCGATAGAAGCCCGGCTCGCCGCCGCCGGCTTCGAACATTACGAGACCTCGGCCTTCGCGCGGCCGGGCCGCCGCGCGCGCCACAATCTCAACTACTGGCAGTTCGGCGACTATATCGGCATCGGCGCCGGCGCCCACGGCAAGATCAGCAGCCATGCCGGCATCGTCCGCCAGATGCGCTACAAGCAGCCGGCCGCCTACCTGCAGGCGGTGGCCGAGGGCAAGCCCCTGCAAAACAGCCGCAAGGTGGGGCGGAGCGAACTGCCCTTCGAATTCATGATGAATCTGCTGCGGCTGACCGAAGGCTTCGAATTGCGCCTGTTCCAAGAGCGCACCGGCCTGCCGCTGTCCGTCATACAATCCGCCTTGACGCAAGCCGAGGCGCAAGGCCTGATCGCGCGCGACGCCGTGATGTTGCGGCCCACGCTCAAGGGCCAGCGTTTCCTCAATGATTTATTAACCCTGTTCCTGAAAGAAGGAGATGAATAATGGCTAAGGAAATCATCCACACCGACAAGGCTCCGGCCGCCATCGGCGCTTACTCGCAAGCCGTGAAAGCCGGCAACACCGTTTACCTGTCCGGCCAGATCCCGCTGGACCCGGCCACCATGAACGTGGTGGAAGGCGGTTTCGCCGCTGAAACCCATCAAGTGTTCAAGAACATGAAGGCCGTGTGCGAAGCCGCCGGCGGCAGCCTGGACCAGATCGTCAAGCTCAACGCCTATCTGACCGACCTGTCCAATTTCGCCACCTTCAACGAAATCATGGGCCAGTACTTCAGCCAGCCCTTCCCGGCGCGCGCCGCCGTCGGCGTGGCCAGCCTGCCCAAGGGCGTGTTGGTGGAAGCGGAAGCGGTTCTGGTACTCTAAACCTGCTTACGATCTGCTGCGCTTCGTGAGACGTGGCACGGTGAGTACGTCTTCAAAATGCTCATGTACCGTGTGTACATTCCGCTTTTTCAGCCGTTTTCGCCTTGTCTCGCCTTAGCTCGCGAGATCGTAAACAGGTTCTGAGCGGCCCAACTGCTCCAAATGTCAGACCACAAGGCGGCCCAGGCCGCCTTTTTTCATGTTAACTATCCGGACTCCTCATCTTAAGCCGTGGAGGTCGCATGAGAGTCCGGATCGCGCTATTGCTATTGCTGCCGGGCCTGGCCTGGGCCCAGGTTTACAAATGTCGGAGCGCGGACGGCCGGCTGGCCTACAGCGATCGGGCTTGCGCCGACGGCGGCGCGGCGGAAACCTTCCAGCCGCCGCCGCTCAATGTAGTGGAGCAAGACGAGCGCCAGCGCCGCGAGGCAGCCAAGTACCAGGACCAAGGCCGGCGCTGGGCCGCCGACGAGGCGCGCGAGGCCAGGCGGCGCCAGGCGCAGCAACGCCGCGACGAACGCGCGCAGGCGCGGGAACTGGACAAAGCGCGCCGCCGCTGTCATGGTCTGGAGCTTCAGCAACGGCGCTTGCGGCAGTCCGCGGCGGCGGCGCCGGCCAGGAAATCCCTGGCCGAGCGCTTGGCCGGCGTGGAAGAGAAACTGGCCGCGGCGGCGTGTCATCGATTCCAGGAGGGGGCATGAGCGGGTATTCGTTCGAATTGGTCAATGTGTTCGCTGAGGAGCGCTTCGGCGGCAATCCGCTGGCGGTGTTCACCGACGCCAGCGGGCTGGACGAGCGCGAGATGCAGCTCCTGGCCAGACAGATGAATCTGTCGGAAACCGTATTCCTGTTTCCGGACGGCGAAGCGGCGGCGCGCTTGCGCATCTTCACGCCCAGCCAGGAGCTGCCCTTCGCCGGCCATCCCACCCTGGGCGCGGCGGCGGTGCTGCACTGGCGCGGCGAACTGGATTCCCGCTTTCAGTTGCGCACCAACGCCGGCCTGATCCCCATCCTCCACAGCGACGGCGTTTACACCTTGCGGGCGAATCCGCCAAGCGCGCGCGACGCCGGCCTCAGCCGCGTCCAGGCCGCGGCGATGCTGGGGCTGGACGAGGAGGACATCGCGCTGGAGCCGACATGGGTGGACACCGGCAGCGAACAATTGCTGATCCGCGCCGCCAGCGCCGGCGCGGTGCTGCGCGCCCGGCCGGTGCACGCCTTGCTGTTGCGCGACGCCACCTTGCGGCCGGGGCGCAGCGTCGCCTATCTGTGGCATGAGGACGGCGGCGTCGCCACTGTGCGGCTGTTTTTCGAACAGCAGGG
The DNA here is from genome assembly GCF_057808735.1 of Chromobacterium sp. FG89. Taxonomy (NCBI): domain Bacteria; kingdom Pseudomonadati; phylum Pseudomonadota; class Betaproteobacteria; order Neisseriales; family Chromobacteriaceae; genus Chromobacterium; species Chromobacterium sp. FG89. Next base: position 35,713 of record NZ_JBMDIQ010000023.1, read on the forward strand.
CGCGGTGCTGGAAGATCCCGGCACCGGTTCGGCCTGCGCCAATCTGGGCGGCTGGTGCGCGCTCAACGGCCTGGGGCCCTTGCAGTGGCGGGTGGAGCAGGGCGCGGCGCTGGCGCGGCCCAATGTGCTGCACCTGCAAGTGGACGCCGCGGGCGAGATCCTGGTGGGCGGGCGGGTGTTGCGGATAGGCCGCGGCGAGATCTCCCTATGAGTTTCATCGTCCTTCGTTTCCATTCTTGACGTCGGCATTGGCTGTTGGCATCCTAGAGCCGCTGCTCCAAACCAACGTTTCTTTTCGGCGTGCCGGCGGTTCCGGGGCGGCGTTCAGATAATTAAAAGGCCGCTGCGGCCGCCCGTTCGCGGCGCGGCCTCGCGGTCCGATTCGCGAGGAAATCAAGATGAGAAAATTCGCCAAAGCCGCCTGCCTGGCGTCCGCGCTGGGCCTGTTCAGCCATATGGCGCTGGCCGACAGCGCCGCCGGCGTCTGGAAGACGATAGACGACGAAACCAAGCAGGCCAAGGCCCTGGTGCAGATCACCGAAAGCGCCGGCGGCGAGCTGAACGGCAAGATCATCAAGCTGTTCGCCAACCCGGAAGCGGTGTGCGACAAGTGCGAAGGGGACCGCAAAGGCAAGCCGGTCAACGGCATGCAAATCCTGTGGGGCCTGAAGAAGGACGGCGCGGAGTGGGGCAGCGGCAAAATCCTGGATCCCAAGTCCGGCAAGATCTACACCTCCGGCGCCAAGCTGATCGAAGACGGCAAGAAGCTGCGCGTGCGCGGCTACATCGGCCCCTTCTTCCGTTCCCAGGTGTGGGAGCGCCAGTAAGCGCAAGGGCCGCGACGCGGCGCGCGTGAGCAAGGCGGAAGCGCGAACAGCTTCCGCCTTTTTCTTTATTGGGTACAATCGCTGCTGATGAGCTCCCTAATCGACCCCGTCAATCAGCCGCCGGCCGTGGCGCCGGCGCTGGCCAAGAAGCTGGAAAAGCTGGGCATACGCCGCCGTTTCGATCTGGTCCTGCATCTGCCGCTGCGCTATGAGGACGAGACCCATCTGTACGCCATCGCCGACGCGCCTTACGGCCAGGCGGTGCTGGTGGAGGGCGAGGTGATCGCCCATGAGATCCAGTTCCGACCGCGCCGCCAACTGGTGGCGCGCATCGAGGACGCCAGCGGCAGCCTGGTGCTGCGCTTCATTCATTTCTACCCCAACCAGGTCAAGCAATTCACCACCGGCAACCGGGTGCGCGCGCTGGGCGAGATCCGCCGCGGCTTCGCCGGCGACGAGATGGTGCATCCCAAGATCCGCGAAGTGGGCAACGGCGCGCCGCTGGCGGACAGCCTGACGCCCATCTATCCCACGGTCAACGGCCTGACCCAACCGGCGCTGCGCAAGCTGATCCACGCCGAGCTGGACAGCCAGCCGCTGGGCGAGACGCTGCCGGAGGAGCTGGCCGCGCCGCTGCGGCTGACGCCGTTCGCCGAGGCGATCCGCCTGCTGCACCTGCCGACGCCGGACTACAGCGCCGGCCAGCTGGCCGATCCGGCCCTGCCGGCCTGGCAGCGGCTCAAGTTCGACGAGTTGCTGGCGCAGCAGCTGTCGATGCGGCTGGCCTATCGCGCGCGCAGGCTGGGCCGCGCGCCGCCCTTGCGCGGCGACGGCGCCTTGAGCCGGGCGCTGGCCGAGCGCCTGCCGTTCACGCTGACCGGCGCGCAGCAACGCGCCTTGGCGGAAGTCCGCGCCGATCTGACTCAGCCGCACCCGATGCACCGGCTGTTGCAAGGCGATGTGGGCAGCGGCAAGACCATCGTCGCGGCCCTGGCGGCGCTGACCGCGATCGAATCCGGCTACCAGGTGGCCTTGATGGCGCCGACCGAAATCCTGGCCGAGCAGCATTTCCTCAAGCTGTCCGCCTGGCTGGAGCCGCTGGGCGTCCCGGTGCGCTGGCTGGCCGGCAGCCTGCGCAAGAAGCAGAAACAGGAGGCGATGGCGGCCATCGCCAGCGGCGACACGCGGCTGGCGGTGGGCACTCACGCGCTGTTCCAGGACGAGGTGGCTTTTGAGCGCCTGGGCCTGGTCATCGTCGACGAGCAGCATCGCTTCGGCGTGGGCCAGCGGCTGGCGCTGAAAGAGAAGGGCGGCGAGCCGCATCAGCTGATGATGTCGGCGACGCCGATTCCGCGCACGCTGGCGATGAGTTTCTACGCCGACCTGGACGTGTCGGTGATAGACGAATTGCCGCCGGGGCGCACGCCCATCGTCACCAAGCTGATCAATAGCGCGCGCCGCGAGGAGATTGTCGCCCACGTGGCCAAGACCTGCGCCGACGGGCAGCAGGCCTATTGGGTGTGCCCGCTGATCGAAGAATCGGAAACCCTGCAATTGCAGACCGCGGTGGACACCCACCAGCAACTGACCGCCGATCTGCCGCATTTGGGCGTGGGCCTGGTGCACGGCCGGATGAAGGCGGACGAAAAGGCGGCGGTGATGGCGGCCTTCGCCCGCAACGAGCTGCAAGTGCTGGTGGCCACCACGGTGATCGAGGTGGGCGTGGATGTGCCCAACGCCAGCCTGATGGTGATCGAGCACGCCGAACGCATGGGCCTGGCCCAGTTGCATCAATTGCGCGGCCGGGTGGGGCGCGGCAGCGCGCGCAGCGTCTGCGTGCTGATGTTCGACAACCCCTTGTCGGACTTGGCCAAGGCGCGCTTGAAAGTGATTTACGAGAATGTTGACGGTTTCGAGATCGCGCGCCAGGATTTGCTGATCCGCGGCCCCGGCGAACTGCTGGGCGCGCGTCAGAGCGGCCTGCCCATGCTGCGTTTCGCCAACCTGGAAGAAGACCTGGAACTGCTGGAAGCGGCGCGCGAGCTGGCGCCCTTGCTGCTGGAGCGCCATCCGCAGGCGGTGGACGCTCATCTGGACCGTTGGCTGGCGGGACGCGAGCAGTTTCTCAAGGCTTGAGTGCGCCATGGAGAGGGCAAAAAAAAAGCGCCTCGGCTGGGGGGCTGAGGCGCAAAGGGATTGCTGCAAACAACAAAGGAGAAACCATGATGAAGCGAGCAAATATTAGCAATTTATAAAATATTGGCACAAGCAATCCGGGCTTAAAGCTTGACCCAGGTCAATCGAAAATTTTCCGGGCGGAAATGCCAAAAGAAAAAGCCACCGCGATGCGGTGGCTTTGTTTTTTTCCAGCAGCCTTAAACAGAGGCTGAAAGACCGTGACCGGACTTGATTACAGCCAGAGCGAGGCCACGTAGTACAGCCCGCCCGCCAGCAGCATGGACACCGGCAGGGTGAACAGCCAGGCCAGCGCGATGGAGCGGATGGTGGACATCTGCAGGCCGGCCTTGTCCGCCACCATGGTGCCGGCCACGGCGCTGGACAGCACCTGGGTGGTGGACACCGGGAAGCCGAACTGGCTGGCGAGGCCGATGGAGATGGCGGCGGTCATCTGCGCCGACACGCCCTGGGCGTAAGTCATGTCTTTCTTGCCTATGCCTTCGCCCACGGTCTTCACCACGCGGCGCCAGCCCACCATGGTGCCGATGCCCAGCGACAGCGCCACGGCGACGATCACCCAGGTGGGCGCGTATTCGGTGGTGGTGGTCAGATCCTTGCGCAGGTTCTGCAGCATCTGCTTGTCGTCGGCGGACAGCTTGGGCAGCGCGGAGGCCTTCTTGGCGGCGTCGTCCAGGCACAGCAGCTCGGTGCGCACGTTCCAACGCTGTTCCGAGCTCAGCGCGTGGTAGTCGCCGCCGTCGCCCATGGTACTCAGCAGGCGCTTGACGGTGTCGCCGGTTTCCAGCGGATGGCACTCGTACTGGCTGCTGCCCTTGGACGGCACGATGATCTTGCTCAGTTCGACCTGATGGCGCTCATAGAACTTCTGCAGGTGAATGGCGGCGTCGCGGGTGCGGTCCAGCTGGTAAGGCGTGCTGTCCAGATCCAGCACGAATTTGGCCGGCACAATGCCGATCAGCACCAGCATGATCAGGCCCACGCCTTTTTGGCCGTCGTTGGAGCCGTGGGCGAAGCTGACGCCCATGGACGACACGATCAGCATGAAGCGGGTCCAGAACGGCGGATGCTTGCGGCCTTCCACCTGCTGGCGTTGGTAGGGGGTTTTGTGCACATTGCTGTGCGGCCGGTAGCGCCGCAGCAGAATGACGATCAGCGCGGCGAGCAGGGCGCCCACCACGGGCGAGGCCAGCAGCGAGGCGCCGACGTCGATGGCCTTGCTCCAGTTGATGCCGTGGGACAGCGAGGTGCCGTGGATCAGGCTATTGGCCACGCCCACGCCCAAAATGGCGCCGATCAGCGTGTGGCTGCTGGAAGCGGGCAGACCGAAATACCACGTGCCCAGGTTCCAGGCGATGGCGGCGGTCAACAGCGCGAACACCATGGCCATGCCGCGGGTGGTGTTGATCGAGATCAGCAGGTCCACCGGCAGCAGGTGCACGATGGCGTAGGCGACGGCGAGGCCGCCGGTGATTACGCCGAGGAAGTTGAAAATGCCGGAATAGAACACCGCGAGACGCGGTTTCATCGATTGGGTATAGATAACGGTTGCCACCGCGTTGGCGGTGTCATGGAAGCCGTTGATGAACTCAAAGGCGAGCACGAAGCCCAGGGAAAGCACCAAGGTGATGGCGACGTGGGTCTCAAGCCCGGAAAACAGGTCCAACATGGTGAAATGTGCACGCAGTATCGTAAAGGCGGGATTGTTGTGTCCAAGGCCAATGCCGTCAAGTACTTATAAAAAAAAAATAAATGGTGTCGCATTTGCCGGAAAAGCATGCGGAATCGCCTTGACAGACCGAGCGGGGAGAACGGCGGATTTAGGCCGTTTTTTGCCGCCGTCATGCGCTTTTGCCCGCGTGGAAACGCCAAAGACCGTCATGCCGGAAACGGTCATGACGGCGGTCTGCGAGCCGGGGCGGAATCAGCCGAACTTGCCGGTGATGTAGTCCTCGGTGGCCTTCTTCTGCGGGGTGGTGAAGATGGAGTCGGTGTCGCCGAACTCGATCAATTCGCCCAGATACATATAGGCGGTGTAGTCCGACACCCGCGCCGCCTGCTGCATATTGTGGGTGACGATGGCGATGGTGTAGTCCTCTTTGAGCTCATGGATCAGCTCTTCGATGTGGGCGGTGGAAATCGGGTCCAGCGCCGAAGTGGGCTCGTCCAGCAGCAGCACTTCCGGCTTGGACGCCACCGCGCGCGCGATGCACAGCCGCTGCTGCTGGCCGCCGGACAGCGAGTTGCCGGACTGCTTGAGCTTGTCCTTGACCTCGTCCCACAGCGCGGCCTTGCGCAGCGCCCATTCCACCCGGTCCTCCATCTCGCCCTTGGACAGTTTTTCGTAGAGCTTCACGCCGAAGGTGATGTTGTCGTAGATGGACATCGGGAACGGGGTGGGCTTCTGGAACACCATGCCCACCTTGGCGCGCAGCAGGTTGACGTCCACGTCGCGGCCCAGGACGTTGTGGCCGTCCAGCAGGATGTCGCCCTCGGCGCGCAGGCCGGGGTAGAGCTCGTACATGCGGTTGAAGGTGCGCAGCAGCGTGGACTTGCCGCAGCCGGACGGGCCGATGAAGGCGGTGACCTTGCGCGAGGCGATTTCCAGCTGGATGTTCTTCAGCGCGTGGAAATTGCCGTAAAAGAAGTTCAGATTCTTGACCTGAAGCTTGGAGTGGATTTCAGCCATGGTCTGCAAGCCTTAATGCGATTGGTTTTTCTGGCTGCCCATCCAGCGGGCAACGATGTTCAGCGTCAGCACGCTGAAGGTGATCAACAGGGAGCCGGCCCAGGCCAGCTTGTGCCAGTCCTCGTACGGGCTCATCGCGAACTGGAAGATCACGATGGGCAGGTTGGCCATCGGCTGGTTCATATTGCTGTTGAAGAACTGGTTGTTCAGCGCGGTGAACAACAGCGGCGCGGTTTCGCCGGAAATGCGCGCCACCGCCAGCAGGATGCCGGTCAGCACGCCGGCCTTGGCCGAGCGCAGGGTGACGTGCAAAGTGACCTTCCACTGCGGCGCGCCCAGCGCGGACGCGGCTTCGCGCAGGCTGCCCGGCACCAGGCGCAGCATGTTCTCGGTGGTGCGCACCACCACCGGAATCACCAGGATGGCCAGCGCGAAGGAGCCGGCCCAGCCGGAAAAGTGGCCGACCGACACCACGTAGACTTCGTAGATGAACAGGCCGATGACGATGGACGGCGCGGACAGCAGGATGTCGTTGATGAAGCGGGTGGCCGGCGCCAGCCAGCCGCGCTGGCCGAACTCGGCCAGATAGATGCCGGCCAGGATGCCGATCGGCGTGCCGAACAAGGTGCCGAAGCCGGTCATCATCAGGCTGCCGTAAATGGCGTTGGCCAGGCCGCCGGTGCTGCCCGGCGGCGGGGTGCTGGAGGTGAACACCTCCCAGTTGAGCCCGGACAGGCCGTGCTGCAACAGGGTGGTCAGAATCCAGAACAGCCAGAACAGGCCGAAGGCCATGGTGAACATCGAGGCGCCCATATTGACGCGGTTCACCAGCCGGCGGCGGCGATAGACGCTGCTGTCGGCTTTGGCGGCGATGGCGGACTGGGGCGGGCGCAGGGCGGAATTCATAACGGTTTGGCTCATGCGGTTAGCGTCTCTCATGCTCAGGAAGGACGACCTTCCTGTTTCTTCAGGCGCAGCAACAGCAGTTTAGAACACGCCAGCACCACGAAGGTGATGAAGAACAGAATCAGGCCCAGTTGAATCAGGGAGGAGAGATACAGCTCGCCGTTGGCCTCGGCGAACTCATTGGCCAGCGAGGAGGCGATGGAATTGCCCGGCTCGAACAGGCCGGCGGCGAAACGGGTGGAGTTGCCGATGACGAAGGTCACCGCCATGGTCTCGCCCAGCGCGCGACCCAGGCCCAGCATGATGCCGCCGACCACGCCGGTCTTGGTGTAGGGCAGCACCACGTAGCGCACCACTTCCCAGGTGGTGGAGCCCAGGCCGTAGGCGGACTCCTTCAGCATCACCGGCACCACTTCGAACACGTCGCGCATCACCGAGGCGATGAAGGGAATGATCATGATGGCCAGGATCAGGCCGGCGGTGAAAATGCCTATGCCCATCGGCGCGCCCTGGAACAGCACGCCCAGCAGCGGCACCTCGCCCAGGGTGTCGATCAGCAGCGGCTGCACGTGGTCGGCGAAGATGGGCGCGAACACGAACAGGCCCCACATGCCGTAGATGATGGACGGGATGCCGGCCAGCAGTTCCACCGCGATGCCCAGCGGCCGCTTCAGCCAGGTGGGGCAGAGCTCGGTCAGGAACAGGGCGATGCCGAAGCTGACCGGCACGCCGATCAGCAAAGCGATGAAAGAGGTGGCCAGGGTGCCGAAGATGGGCACCAGCGCGCCGAACCGCTCATTGACCGGGTCCCAGTCGCTGGTGACCAGAAACTTGAAGCCGAAGGCGTGGATGCTCGGCAGCGCGCCGATCAACAGCGAAATCAGGATGCCCACCAGCAAGGCCAGCACCAGGAAGGCGAAAAAACGGGTGACCCAGCGGAACAGATTGTCCAGCAATAACTGGGTTTTGATTTGCTGCGGATTGCTCAACTTTTGCATATGCATGCTCATTTATCAGACAAAAAGCCGGGGAGCGCGTCCCCGGCCGCTTGCGTGCATTGTATGCGGCTCAGTTCCACACCGGCTTGCCGCCGTTGTCGGCAATTTGCTTCCAGCTGGCGCGGATCACGCCCTTGATCGCGTCCGGCATCGGGATGTAGTCCAGATCCAGCGCGGTCTTGTCGCCGTTCTTGTAAGCCCAGTCGAAGAACTTCAGCACCTCGCCGCCTTGCGCCGGCTTGTCCTGCTTCTTGTGCATCAAGATGAAGGTGGCGCCGGCGATCGGCCAGCTGTCCTTGCCCGGCTGGTTGGTCAGCAGCAGGTAGAAGCCCGGCGCTTTTTTCCAGTCGGCGTTGGCGGCGGCGGCCTTGAAGCTGGACTCGTCCGGCTTGACGAAGCTGCCGGCCTGGTTCTGCATCAGGCCGAAGGCCAGCTTGTTCTGCTTGGCGTAGGCGTATTCCACGTAGCCGATCGCGCCCTTGATGCGGGTCACGTAGTTGGCCACGCCCTCATTGCCCTTGCCGCCCACCGGGTTGCCTTTCCAGCTGACCGCGGTGTTGGAGCCCACTTCCTTGGCCCAGTCCGGAGAGACCTTGGATAGGTAGTTGGTGAAGATGAAGGTGGTGCCGGAGCCGTCGGAGCGACGCACCACGGAGATGCGCAGGTCCGGCAGCTTGACGCCGGGGTTCAGCTTGGCGATGGCCGGGTCGTTCCACTTGGACACCTTGCCCAGGTAGATGTCGGCCAGCAGCGGGCCGGTGAACTTCACTTGTCCCGGGGTGATGCCGGGCACGTTCAGCACCGGCACCACGCCGCCGATCACGGTGGGGAATTGGGTCAGTCCGGATTTTTCCAGCTCTTCCGGCTTCAGCGGCATGTCGGACGCGCCGAAATCCACGGTCTTGGACTGGATCTGCTTGATGCCGCCGCCGGAACCGATGGATTGATAGTTCAGATTATTATTGGTGCCGGCCTTGTAGGCGGCGGCCCATTTGGCGTACAGCGGGTACGGGAAGGTGGCGCCCGCGCCGGTGATGTCGGCGGCCACGGCCGCGCCGGACAGGCAGACGGAACCCAGTACAAACGATGCGGCCAGACGAACAGACTGTTTCATGCCTACTCCTGAGAATGGATGAGGTGCGTGGTGATGGGCGCATGCTAAGGCTGAAATTTTTCAGGAATATTACAAGTCGTCGAAACGGCTTCGTTTGCGGACAATCAACATCAGCCGGATGCCGGTTTGAGCCAAGATGGCGGCTGTGGATATAATCGGCGGATATTCAAGAATCGCGGGAGGCGGAGATGGCCGGCAAGCTGGTGATTGGCAACTGGAAGATGAATACCCGCGCCGACAGCGCGCAGACGCTGCTGCAGGCGCTGCTGGCGGATGAGACGAGCAACCGCGACTGGGTCGGCGTGGCCGCGCCGGCGGTCTACCTGGCCGGCCTGGGCGAGCGGCTGCGCGGTCAGGCCTTGCGCCTGTGCGCGCAGGACGTCAGCGCCTTCGATCAGGACGGCGCCTTCACCGGCGAGACCAGCGCCGCGATGCTGGCCGACATCGGCTGCGCTTACACCCTGGTGGGCCACTCGGAGCGCCGCCAATACTTTGGCGAGAGCAACGCGGTTCTACTGAAGAAGATGCGCGCCGCCATCGCCGCCGGCCTGGTGCCGGTGTTGTGCGTCGGGGAAACGCTGGACGAGCGCGAGGCGGGCCGTCAGTTGGAGGTGATTAGAGATCAGCTTGCGCTTCTGTCCGAGATAGACCATGGTGAATACGTTGTGGCTTATGAACCGGTCTGGGCCATCGGCACCGGCAAGGTGGCGACGCTGGCGCAAATCGCCGAAATCCACGGCGCGATCAAAAATTGGTGCTTGCAAAACGTCAAGGCCTCCGATAATATTCGCGTCCTCTACGGCGGCAGTGTCAAGGCAGAGAATGCCGAAGCGATTCTGGCGACTGAAAATGTCGACGGAGCCCTTGTTGGAGGGGCATCTCTGGACGCCGGTTCATTCAGGGCAATTTGCCAAGCCGCAGGAAAATTGATATAGTATGGAACTTATTAAGACGCTTATCTGGATTGTAAATATCCTGTCTGCAGGGACTATTATCGTGCTGGTTTTGATGCAGCACGGCAAAGGCGCGGACATGGGGGCGGCTTTCGGTAGCGGCTCTTCCGGTAGCTTGTTCGGCGCGTCTGGTTCTGCGAATTTCTTGAGTAGGACAACCGCTGTCGCAGCGGCCGTGTTCTTCTCGACTTCCCTTGCTCTGGTTTTTCTGTCTGGGGGCGGAAAAAGCGATTTGGGCGTAATGGGGACCAAGGTTGAACAGGTTGCACCGCAAATCCCGGCCGGTGTGCCTAGCGATAAAGCTTCGGGTACGACATCGAAAATACCGGAGTAACAATTAAAGCTTGCTGTGCCGACATGGTGAAATTGGTAGACACGCTATCTTGAGGGGGTAGTGGCGAAAGCTGTGTGAGTTCGAGTCTCACTGTCGGCACCACCATTCAAAAACAGGCCACCGGGACTCCGGTGGCCTGTTTTATTTGGAGCCAAGGGGGGTAACCCCCTTTTTTGTGGGGGTGTACGGGAAATGCTGCAAAATTACTTTCCCATTCTGCTGTTTGTCATGGTCGGACTGTTGGTCGGCGTAGGCCCTATTTTATTGGGCAAACTGCTGGCTCCCAATCGTCCCGATCCTGAGAAACTGTCTCCGTATGAGTGCGGCTTCGAGGCTTTCGAAGATGCCCGCATGAAGTTTGACGTCCGCTATTATCTGATAGCCATCCTCTTCATCCTGTTCGACCTTGAGGTCGCCTTCCTGCTGCCGTGGGCGGTGGTGTTGAAGGAGCTGGGGACCTATGGTCTGGGCGTCATGGTGGAGTTCCTGGGCGTATTGACCCTGGGCTTCGTCTACATGTGGAAAAAAGGAGCTCTGGAATGGGAGTAGAAGGTATTCTGGAGAAGGGGTTTGTCACCACGACGGCTGACAAGCTCATCAATTACACCCGAACCGGTTCGCTGTGGCCGATGACCTTTGGTCTGGCCTGTTGCGCGGTCGAGATGATGCACGCCGGCGCGGCGCGCTACGACCTGGACCGTTTCGGCATCGTGTTCCGTCCCAGCCCGCGCCAGTCCGATCTGATGATCGTGGCCGGCACGCTGTGCAACAAGATGGCTCCGGCCCTGCGCAAGGTTTACGACCAGATGGCCGAGCCGCGCTGGGTGATCTCGATGGGGTCCTGTGCCAACGGCGGCGGCTATTATCATTATTCCTATTCAGTCGTGCGCGGCTGCGATCGCATCGTGCCGGTCGACGTCTACGTGCCCGGCTGTCCGCCAACTGCAGAGGCCTTGCTGTACGGCATCATTCAGCTGCAGAACAAGATCAAACGCACCAACACCATCGCCCGCTAAGGTAGAAACTTATGGCCTCCAAGAAAATGGAAGCGTTAGGGTCGGCTGTGCAGCAGGCGCTGGGCGACAAGCTCGTGCAAAGCACGCTGGCTCTGGAAGAGCTGACCATTGTATGCAAGGCGGCGGATCTGATCGCCGTGGCGACCACGCTGCGCGATCACGCCGACCTGTCTTTTGAGCAATGCATCGATTTGTGCGGCGTGGACTACAGCGCCTACCGCGACGAGGTATGGGACGGTCCGCGCTTTGCCGTTGTCTACCACCTGTTGTCGGTCAAGCACAATCATCGCGTCCGCCTGCGCGTGTTCGCCGAAGACGACGCCTTCCCGGTGGTCGACTCGGTCGTCGGCGTCTGGAGCGGCGTCAACTGGTTCGAGCGCGAAGCGTTCGACCTGTTCGGCATCGTTTTCGACGGCCACCCCGACCTGCGCCGCATCCTGACCGACTACGGTTTCGTCGGCCATCCGTTCCGCAAGGACTTCCCGCTGTCCGGTCACGTGGAAATGCGTTACGACCCGACACAACAGCGCGTGATCTATCAGCCGGTGACCATCGAGCCGCGCGAAATCACGCCGCGCATCATTCGCGAGGAGAACTACGGTGGCTGAAATCCGTAACTACACCCTCAACTTCGGCCCGCAGCACCCGGCCGCGCACGGCGTGTTGCGCCTGGTGCTGGAACTGGACGGCGAAGTCGTCCAGCGCGCCGACCCGCACATCGGCCTGCTGCACCGCGGCACCGAGAAGCTGGCCGAGAGCAAGACCTTCATCCAGTCGCTGCCTTATATGGACCGTCTCGACTACGTGTCCATGATGTGCAACGAGCACGCTTACTGCCTGTCCATCGAGAAGCTGCTGGGCATCGAAGTGCCGGAACGCGCGCAATACATCCGCGTGATGTTCGCCGAGATCACCCGTCTGCTGAACCACTTGCTGTGGATTGGCGCGCACGGCCTCGACATCGGCGCGATGACCGTGTTCCTGTACGCCTTCCGCGAACGCGAAGACCTGATGGACTGCTATGAGGCGGTGTCCGGCGCGCGTCTGCACGCGGCTTACTTCCGTCCCGGCGGCGTGTATCGCGATCTGCCGGACAGCATGCCGCAGTACACCGTCTCCAAGATCAAGAACGCCCGCGAACTGGCCCGCCGCAACGAAGGCCGCCAGGGTTCGCTGCTGGACTTCATCGACGAGTTCACCCAGCGCTTCCCGGGCTATGTGGACGAGTACGAGACCCTGCTGACCGACAACCGCATCTGGAAACAGCGCACCGTCGGCATCGGCGTGGTGACGCCCGAGCGCGCGCTGAACCTGGGCCTGACCGGCCCGATGCTGCGCGGCTCCGGCATTGCCTGGGATTTGCGCAAGAAGCAGCCCTACGATGTGTATTCCAAGCTGGATTTCGACATCCCGGTGGGCGTCAACGGCGATTGCTACGACCGCTACCTAGTGCGCGTCGAGGAAATGCGTCAGTCCAACCGCATCATCCGCCAGTGCGTGGAATGGCTGCGCAAGAACCCGGGCCCGGTGATCACCGACAACCATAAAGTGGCGCCGCCTTCGCGCGAAGGCATGAAGGCCAATATGGAAGACCTGATCCACCACTTCAAACTGTTTACCGAAGGCATGCACGTGCCGGAGGGCGAGGCTTATGTGGGCACCGAACACCCGAAAGGCGAGTTCGGCGTCTACCTGGTGTCCGACGGCGCCAACAAGCCGTACCGCCTGAAGATCCGCGCGCCCGGCTACGCCCACCTGGCGGCGCTGGACGAGATGGCCAAGGGCCATATGATCGCCGACGTGGTGGCCATCATCGGTACGCAGGATATCGTGTTTGGGGAGATTGACCGCTGATGCTGTCCGCTGAATCGCTAGCCAAAATCGATCGCGAAGTCGCCAAATATCCCGCCGACCAGAAACGGTCCGCGGTGATGGGCGCCTTGCGCATCGCGCTGACTGAACGTCGCGAAGCGGGCTCCGCTCCGGAGGAGCGTTGCCTGAATACCGAGGTGATCGAGTTCGTCGCCAACTACCTGCAGATTCCGCCGGTAGCCGCGTACGAAGTCGCCACCTTTTACAATATGTACGACATGAAGCCGGTTGGGCAGTACAAGATCACTGTCTGCACCAACCTGCCCTGTGCCTTGTCCGGCGGCGTCAACGCCGCCGAGTACATCTCCAAGAAGCTGGGCGTCGCCATCGGCGAAACCAGCGCCGACGGCAAGTACACCTTGCTGGAAGGGGAGTGCATGGGCGCCTGTGGCGACGCGCCGGTCTTGCTGGTCAACAACCACAAGATGTGCAGCTTCATGACGCCCGAAGCAATCGATAAGAAACTGGCGGAGCTGAAATAATGGCAATCTTCGTCAATGGCGTGATTTTCGATGGCGTCGACACTTCCGATCCCCATTGCTGGCAACTGAGCGCCTACGAGGCGCGCGGCGGCTACCAGGCGCTGCGCCGCATCCTGGACAGCAAGATGGCCCAGGAAGACGTGATCGCCGAAGTGAAGAACTCCGGCCTGCGCGGCCGCGGCGGCGCGGGTTTCCCCACCGGCCTGAAGTGGAGCTTCATGCCGCGCTCCTTCCCGGGCGACAAATACGTGGTGTGCAACACCGACGAGGGCGAGCCGGGCACTTTCAAGGACCGCGACATCCTGCGCTTCAATCCGCATTCGCTGATCGAAGGCATGATCATCGCCGGTTACGCGATGGGCACCAAGGCCGGCTACAACTACATCCACGGTGAAATCTTCGCCGAGTACGAGCGTTTCGAAGAAGCGCTGGACGAAGCGCGCAAGGCGGGCCTCCTCGGCGAGAACATTCTGGGTTCCGGCTTCAACTTCGACCTGTTCGCCCATCACGGCTACGGCGCCTACATCTGCGGCGAGGAAACCGCGCTGCTGGAATCGCTGGAAGGCAAGAAGGGCCAACCGCGCTTCAAGCCGCCGTTCCCGGCCAGCTTCGGCCTGTACGGCAAGCCGACCACCATCAACAACACCGAATCGTTCGCCTCGGTGCCCTTCATCATCCGCGACGGCGCGCAGCCCTTCCTGGAAAAGGGCAAGCCGAACAACGGCGGCACCAAGCTGTTCTCGGTGTCCGGCCACGTGAACCGTCCGGGCAACTACGAAATCCCGCTGGGCACCCCGTTCTCCGAACTGCTGGAAATGGCCGGCGGCATGCGCGACGGCAAAAAGCTCAAGGCGGTGATCCCGGGCGGCTCGTCCGCGCCCATCCTGCCCGCCGACGTCATGATGCAGTGCACGATGGACTACGACAGCATCGCCAAAGCCGGCTCGATGCTGGGTTCCGGCGCCGTCATCGTGATGAACGAAGACGTGTGCATGATCAAGGCGCTGGAGCGTCTGGCCTACTTCTACCATGAAGAATCCTGCGGCCAGTGCACGCCGTGCCGCGAAGGCACCGGCTGGCTGTACCGCGTGATCCATCGCATCGCCAAAGGCCAGGGCCGTCCGGGCGATCTGGAGCTTCTGGATTCCGTGGGCAACAATATGGCGGGCCGCACCATCTGTGCGCTGGCCGACGCCGCCGTGTTCCCGGTTCGCAGTTTCACCAAGCATTTCCGTCACGAGTTCGAGTACGCGATCGAACACGGAAAGACCTTGGTGGACCACAAATGGTGTTGAGCGATGCTTGAAATCGAAATCGACGGAAAAAAACTGACGGTCCCGCAAGGCAGCACCGTCATGGAAGCGGCCCACTCGGTGGGCACGTACATTCCGCACTTCTGCTACCACAAGAAGCTGTCCATCGCGGCCAACTGCCGCATGTGTCTGGTGGAAGTGGAAAAAGCGCCCAAGCCGCTGCCGGCTTGTGCCACCCCGGTGACCGACGGCATGAAGGTCCATACCCACTCCGACATGGCCAAGAAGGCCCAGGCCGGCGTGATGGAATTCCTGCTGATCAACCACCCGCTGGATTGCCCGATCTGCGACCAGGGCGGCGAATGCCAGTTGCAGGATCTGGCCGTGGGCTACGGCAACTCCTCCTCGCGCTATCAGGAAGAAAAGCGCGTGGTGGTGGGCAAGGACATGGGTCCGCTGGTCTCGGCGGAAGAAATGTCGCGCTGCATTCACTGCACCCGTTGCGTGCGCTTTACCGAGGAAGTCGGCGGCTTCCAGGAAATCGGCATGGCTCATCGCGGCGAGTTCTCCGAGATTCTGCCCTTCCTCGGCAAGACCGTGGATTCGGAAATCTCCGGCAACGTCATCGATCTGTGCCCGGTGGGCGCGCTGACCTCCAAGCCGTTCCGCTACAGCACCCGCGCTTGGGAGCTGTCGCGCCGCAAATCGGTCAGCCCGCACGACGGCCTGGGCTCCAACCTGATCGTTCAGGTCAAGAGCAATGAAGTGATGCGCGTGCTGCCGCTGGAAAACGAGGCCATCAACGAGTGCTGGATCGCCGACCGCGACCGCTTCTCCTACGAGGGCTTGAACTCGGCCGAGCGTCTGAAGCAGCCGATGATCAAGTTCGACGGCCAGTGGCACGAGACCGACTGGGAAACCGCGTTGAACTACGTGGTGAAGGGCCTGAACGGCGTGTCCGCCGATCACGGCAAGGACGCCATCGGCTTCCTGACCAGCCCGCACTCCACCACCGAAGAACTGCATCTGGCGCAAAAGCTGGCGCGCGCCTTCGGCGTGGAAAGCATTGATTACCGTCTGCGCCGCAGCGACTTCGCCGCCGATGCGGCCAAGCAGGGCGCCGAGTGGCTGGGTTCCGGCATTTCCGATCTGGTCGCGGCCAAGTCGGTGCTGGTGGTCGGCTCCACGCTGCGCAAGGAACAGCCACTGCTGACCTCGCGTCTGCGCACCGCGGCCAAGAAAGGCAGCGAGCTTAACATTATCCATGTCGCCGACGACGAGCTGCTGATCAAGATCAACGCCAAGCTGATCGTATCGCCGCTGGCGCTGGTCAACGGCTTCGCCCAGGTGCTGAAGGCCGTGGCCGAGATCAAGGGCGGCGAAACCGCCGTCGATCTGTCCGCGGTGCAAGTGTCCGCCGAGGCGCGCCGCATCGCCGAGAGCCTGAGCGGCGCGGAAACCGCCGCCGTGGTGCTGGGCAACGTGGCGCAACACCATCCGGCGTTCAGCCAACTGCTGGCCGTGGCGCAGGAGATCGCTCGCCTGAGCGGCGCCCGCTTCGGCGTGCTGTCCGAGGCCGCCAACAGCGTGGGCGCTGAACTGGCGGGCGCGCTGCCGCAAGGCGCGGGCGCCAACGCCGCCGCGATGATCGCCCAGCCGAAGAAGGCTTACGTGCTGCTGAACACCGAAGTCGAGTTCGACAGCTACAACCCGCAAGCCGCCGTCGCCGCGATGAAGCAGGCCGCCACCGTGATCGCGCTGACCGCGTTCAAGGGCCAGGGCCTGCTGGATTACGCCGACGTGCTGCTGCCGATCGCGCCGTTCTCCGAGACCGCCGGCTCCTTCGTCAATATGGAAGGCAAGCTGCAGAGCTTCAACGGCGTGGTGCGTCCGCTGGGCGAAGCCCGCCCGGCCTGGAAAGTGCTGCGCGTACTGGGCAATATGCTGAATCTGTCCGGCTTCGACTTCAACAGCGCCGAGGAAGTGCGCGCGGAGCTGCTGGCCAAGGGCGACATCGCCGCGCGCCTGAACAATGCGCTGAGCCAGCTGAACGTCGCGGCCGCCGCGGCCGCCGGCGTGGCGCGCATCGGCGAAGTGCCGCTGTACCAGGCCGACGCCGTCTGCCGCCGCGCCGAGTCGCTGCAACAGACCCGCGACGCGGCCGAGCCGGTGGCTTCCGCCCACAGCGGCCTGCTGCAGAAGCTGGGCATCGCCGTCGACAGCACCGCATTGCTGAGCCAGGGTTCCGGCCAGGCGCGCGTGCGCATCGTCGCCGACGACAGCCTGCCGCAGGATACGGTCCGCATCGCCACCGCTCACGCGGCCACGCTGGCGCTGGGCGGCATGTTCGACGCTATCGAGATCACCCAGGGGTAAAGCATGGAGTTCTTGCAAGGTATTCTTGGCACTGACGCGGGGCTCGTGGTTTGGACCCTGTTGAAGATCATCGCCATCGTATTGCCGATGCTGCTGTGCGTCGCCTACCTGACCTATGCCGAGCGCAAGGTCATCGGCTTCATGCAGATCCGCATCGGCCCCAACCGGGTAGGCCCGCTGGGCCTGCTGCAGCCGATCGCCGACGCGGTCAAGCTGCTGATGAAGGAAATCATCCTGCCCACCAACTCCAGCAAGGGCCTGTTCCTGCTGGCCCCGGTGCTGTCCATCGCTCCGGCGCTGGCGGCCTGGGCGGTGATTCCCTTCACCGACAAGCTGGTGCTGGCCAACGTCAACGCCTCGCTGCTCTACATCCTGGCGCTGACCTCGATGGGCGTGTACGGCGTGATCATCGCCGGCTGGGCGGGCAACTCCAAGTACTCCTTCCTCGGCGCCATGCGTTCCGCCGCCCAGATCGTGTCCTACGAACTGGCGATGGGCTTCGCGCTGATCGGCGTGCTGATGGTGTCCAGCAGCCTGAACCTGGTGGAGATCGTCCAGCAGCAAGGGCAGGGCATGGCCGGCGGTTCCGTGTTGTCGTGGAACTGGCTGCCGCTGTTCCCGCTGTTCGTGGTCTACCTGATTTCCGGCGTGGCCGAAACCAACCGCGCGCCGTTCGACGTGGCCGAGGGCGAATCCGAGATCGTCGCCGGTTTCCACGTCGAGTACTCGGGCATGGCCTTCGCCATCTTCTTCCTGGCCGAATACGCCAACATGATCCTGGTCGCCGCGCTGACCGCGCTGCTGTTCCTCGGCGGCTGGCTGTCGCCGTTCCCTGCGTCCTGGGGCATTCTGGGCGCGGGCGGCTTCTTCTGGCTGGCGCTTAAAGTGGCCATGGTGCTGTTCTGCTTCCTGTGGTTCCGCGCCACCTTCCCGCGTTATCGCTACGACCAGATCATGCGTCTGGGCTGGAAGGTGTTCATCCCGGTGACCCTGGTGTGGATCCTGGTGGTGGGCGTCTGGATGATGACCCCGCTGTCCTTGTGGCACTGAGACGGGGATAGGTGAAAAGATGAATTCGATCCGAAACTTTTTCAAGACCTTCCTGCTGGTGGAGCTGGTCAAGGGCCTGATGGTCACTGGCCGCTACTTCTTCGCCCGCAAGATCACGGTCCAGTTCCCAGAAGAGAAGACGCCGATTTCGCCGCGCTTCCGCGGTCTGCACGCGCAGCGCCGCTACGCCAACGGCGAAGAGCGCTGCATCGCCTGCAAACTGTGCGAGGCGGTGTGCCCGGCGATGGCGATCAGCATCGAGTCCGAGCAGCGCGACGACGGCACCCGCCGCACCACGCGCTACGACATCGATCTGACCAAGTGCATCTTCTGCGGCTTCTGCGAGGAAGCCTGTCCGGTGGACGCCATCGTGGAAACCCACATCTTCGAATACCACGGCGAAAAACGTGGCGACTTGTACTACACCAAGCCGATGTTGCTGGCGATCGGCGACAAGTACGAGGCCGAGATCGCCGCCAACAAGGCGGCCGACGCCAAGTATCGCTAAGGGGGGGTCATGAACTTCACACTGTTTGTCTTCTATGTTCTGTCCGCCATCCTGGTGTTCGCGGGCATCCGCGTGGTGACGGCCAAGAACCCGATTCACGCGGCCTTGTTCCTGGTGCTGGCCTTCTTCAACAGCGCCGGCCTGTGGCTGCTGATGGAAGCCGAGTTCCTGGCCATCACCCTGGTGGTGGTGTATGTGGGCGCGGTGATGGTGCTGTTCCTGTTCGTGGTGATGATGCTGGACATCAACATCGAGAAACTGCGCGAGGGCTTCTGGAGGAATCTTCCGGTCGCCGCCGCCGTCGGCATCATCATGGTGTTTGAAATGGCGATGATTCTGGCCAGCCCCAGCGCGCGGCTGGACGCCTACCAGGCGGCCGCGCCGCTGGCGGCGGACTTCAGCAACGTCAAAGTGCTGGGTCGCCAGCTGTACACCACCTATCTGCTGCCTTTCGAAGTGGCGGCGGTGGTGCTGCTGCTGGCCATGGTGGCCGCCATCGGTCTGACCATGCGCAGCCGCAAGGACACCAAAGCTATCGATCCGGCGCTGCAGGTCAAGGTCAAGCGCAACGACCGCGTGCGTCTGGTGAAGATGCAGGCCGAACAGCCTGCTGAAGAATCCACGGTGGAGGAGGCCTCCGAGGCCGAATCCGGTAAGCAACAGGCCTGACGGCCAATCAACATAAGGGAGGAAATGTGCTGACACTGACTCACTTCCTGGTGCTGGCCGCAATCCTGTTTGCCATCGGCGTGCTGGGCGTTTTCCTGAACCGGAAAAATCTGATCGTGCTGCTGATGGCCATCGAGCTGATGCTGCTCGCGGTGAACTTCAATTTCATCGCGTTCTCGCATTACCTGTCGGATACGGCGGGCCAGATCTTCGTATTCTTCATCCTGACGGTGGCCGCGGCCGAAGCCGCGATCGGTCTCGCCATCCTGGTGGTGCTGTTCCGCAATCTGCGCACCATCAACGTTGAAGACTTGGGCAGCCTCAAAGGCTAAGGCAAACCGGAACCTACACAAAGCACACAAGCATGGATATGAAGAGCTTATACCTGCTGATTGCACTCGCCCCGCTGGCGGGTTCCATCATTGCAGGCCTATTTGGATGGGCCATCGGCCGGCGCGCTTCGCACGTCGTGACGATAGCCGGCGTGGCGCTGTCCGCCGCGCTGTCGCTCAAGGTGCTTCACGCCTTCCTGACCGGGCAGGCTGAAGTGTTCAACGGTCCGGTTTACACCTGGCTGACGGTGGGAGGCTACGAATTCTCCGTAGGCTTCCTGGTGGATTCGCTGACCGCGATGATGCTGGTGGTGGTGACCAGCGTGTCGCTGATGGTGCACATTTACACCATCGGCTACATGCAGGAAGACCCGGGCTATCAGCGTTTCTTCAGCTATATCTCGCTGTTTACCTTCTCGATGCTGATGCTGGTGATGAGCAACAACTTCATCCAGCTGTTCTTCGGTTGGGAAGCGGTGGGCCTGGTGTCCTATCTGCTGATCGGCTTCTGGTTCAAGCGTCCGACCGCGATCTACGCCAACCTGAAGGCTTTCCTGGTCAACCGCGTCGGCGACTTCGGCTTTCTGCTGGGCATCGGCCTGGTGCTGGCCTACTTCGGCGGCTCGCTGAACTACAGCGATGTGTTCGCCGCCGCTCCGGCGCTGGCTAACAAGACCATCAGCCTGATTCCGGGCACCGAATGGTCGCTGCTGAGCGTGACCTGCATCCTGTTGTTCATCGGCGCGATGGGCAAATCGGCGCAGTTCCCGCTGCACGTCTGGCTGCCGGACTCGATGGAAGGCCCGACGCCGATTTCGGCGCTGATCCACGCGGCCACGATGGTGACCGCCGGCATCTTCATGGTGTCGCGTATGAGCCCGCTGTTCGAACTGTCCGACACCGCGCTGAACGTGATCATGGTCGCCGGTTCCATCACCGCGCTGTTCATGGGCTTCCTCGGCGTGGTCCAGAACGACATCAAGCGCGTGGTGGCTTACTCCACGCTGTCGCAGCTGGGCTATATGACCGTGGCGCTGGGCGCCTCGGCCTACTCGGTGGCGATGTTCCACGTGATGACCCACGCCTTCTTCAAGGCGCTGCTGTTCCTGGCGGCGGGCTCGGTGATCATCGGCATGCATCACGATCAGGACATGCGCAATATGGGCGGCCTGCGCAAGTACATGCCCATCACCTGGCTGACTTCGCTGCTGGGTTCGCTGGCCTTGATCGGCACGCCGTTCTTCTCCGGCTTCTACTCCAAGGACTCCATCATCGAGGCGGTGCACGCGTCCAATCTGTCCGCGGCCGGTTTCGCCTACTTCGCGGTGATCGCCGGCGTGTTCGTCACCGCCTTCTACTCCTTCCGCATGTACTTCCTGGTTTTCCACGGCAAGGAACGCTGGATGGAGAAGAAGGACGATCATCACGATCACGGCCATGACGATCACGACCATCACCATGGTCTGGGTCCGAACGACAAGCCGCACGAGTCTCCGTGGGTGGTGACCCTGCCGCTGGTGCTGCTGGCGATTCCGTCGGTGCTGGTCGGTTACTTCGCGATCGAGCCGCTGCTGTACGGCGACTTCTTCAAGGGCGTGATCGCCGTCAACCACGAACTGCATCCGGCGATGGAAGAGATCGCCCGCGAGTTCCACGGCGCCGCCGCCATGGGCGTGCATTCCTTGAGCACGCTGCCGCTGTGGCTGGCCTTGGCCGGCGTGGCCACCGCCTGGTTCTTCTACATGAAGGCGCCGCAGATTCCGGCCGCCATCAAGCAGAAGTTCAGCCTGGTGAACAAGATTCTGGAAAACAAGTACTACCTGGACGAGATCTATTTCGCCGTGTTCGCCAAGGGCTCGCGCGCTCTGGGCACCTTCTTCTGGAAGGTGGGCGACATGTTGCTGATCGACGGCCTGTTGGTGAACGGCACCGCCAAGCTGGTGGCGACTTTCTCCGGCTTCATCCGCCGCGCTCAGACCGGTTTCATCTACAGCTACGCCACCGCGATGATCATCGGGGTGCTGGCGCTGATGACGATGTGGTTCTGGCAACTGATCTGGCGTTGAGCCCGGGCTCCGGGATTGGAATAACAACTTGGGTTTGACTATGTTCACAAATCTATTGTCTCTGGTGATCTGGACCCCTATCGCGGCCGGGTTGCTGGTGCTGGCTACGGGGGGCGATCAGCGCGCGTCGCTGGCGCGCTGGCTGGCCGCGGCGGGAGCCCTGGCGGGCTTCCTGCTGTCGCTGCCGCTGTTCACCGAGTTCAACAACCTCAGCGGCGGCATGCAGTTCGTCGAGATGAAGCCGTGGATCGAATCCCTCGGCATCAACTATCACCTGGGCGTGGACGGCATCTCGATGCTGTTCGTGGTGCTCAACAGCTTCACCACCTTGCTGGTGGTGGTGGCCGGCTGGCAGGTGATCCAGAAGCGCGTGTCGCAGTACATGGCAGCCTTCCTGATCATGTCCGGCCTGATCAACGGCGCCTTCGCCGCGCTGGACGCCATCCTGTTCTATGTCTTCTTCGAAGGCATGCTGATTCCGATGTATCTGATCATCGGCGTCTGGGGCGGCCCGCGTCGCGTGTACGCGTCGATCAAGTTCTTCCTCTACACCTTGCTCGGCTCGCTGCTGATGCTGGTGGCCTTGATCTACCTGTACTTCCAGGCCGGCAAGTCCTTCGACATCCAGGCTTTCCACGACATCGCCAAGATCCCGCTGACGGTGCAGATTCTGCTGTTCGTCGCCTTCTTCCTGTCCTTCGCGGTGAAGGTGCCGATGTGGCCGGTGCACACCTGGCTGCCGGACGCCCACGTGGAAGCGCCGACCGGCGGCTCCATGGTGCTGGCCGCGATCACGCTGAAGATCGGCGCTTACGGCTTCCTGCGGTTCGTGCTGCCCATCCTGCCGGACGCCGCGCGCGAGCTGTCCGGCGTGATGGTGGCGCTGTCGCTGGTGGCGGTGGTCTACATCGGCCTGGTGGCGCTGGTGCAGTCCGACATGAAAAAGCTGGTGGCTTATTCCTCCATCTCGCACATGGGCTTCGTCACCCTGGGCCTGTTCCTGTTCACCGGTTCCGAACTGAACCAGTGGGCGGTTGAAGGCGCGTTGGTGCAGATGGTGTCCCACGGCTTCGTCTCCGCCGCGATGTTCTTCTGCATCGGCGTGATGTACGACCGCGTGCACAGCCGCAACATCGCCGACTACGGCGGCGTGGCCAACAAGATGCCCATCTTCGCCGCCTTCATGATGCTGTTCGCGATGGCCAACTCCGGCCTGCCGGCCACCTCCGGCTTCGTCGGCGAGTTCATGGTGATCATGGGCGCGGTGCAGGTGAACTTCTGGTACGCGGTATTGGCCGCCACCACGCTGATCTTCGGCGCCGCTTACACCTTGTGGATGTACAAGCGCGTGATCTTCGGCGAGGTGGGCAACAGCCATGTGGCCGAGCTGTCCGACGTCAACAAGCGCGAGTTCCTGGTGCTGGCCATCCTGGCCATCGCGGTGCTGGGCATGGGCCTGTATCCGCAAGCCTTCGTCGAGAAAATGCACCTGTCGGTCAATGACCTGATCCTGCATGTCTCGCAGAGCAAGCTGTAAGCGCGGAAGGAATGGAAACAATGAATTGGGCTGATCTCAACCTGATACCGGCAATTCCCGAGATGTTCCTCGCCGGCGCGATTCTGTTCGTGCTGATGGCGGACCTGTTCGTTTCGGACGAAAAGCGCGGCATCACCCTGGGCCTGACCCTGCTGAGCCTGTTGGGCGCGGCGGTGGCGCAGGTGATGACTTTCACCGCGCAGCCGGTGGTCACCTTCTCCGGCATGTTCGTCGCCGATCCGATGGGCGGCGTGGTCAAGCTGGCCATGTACGCGGTCACCGCCATCGTGCTGATCTACAGCCGGCAGTACACCGCCGACCGTCAGCTGTTCAAGGGCGAGTACTTCTCGCTGGCCCTGTTCGCGCTCTTGGGCATGAACCTGATGGTGTCGGCCTCGCACTTCCTGACCCTGTACATGGGCCTGGAACTGCTGTCGCTGGCCTTGTACTCGCTGATCGCGCTGCAGCGCGATTCCGTGCAGGCCACCGAGGCGGCGATGAAGTACTTCGTGCTGGGCGCGCTGGCCTCCGGCCTGCTGCTCTACGGCATCTCCATGGTTTACGGCGCCACCGGCTCTCTGGAACTGGCGACGGTCGCCAAGTCCATCGCCGCGCACAAGGCCAACGACGTGTTGCTGGTCTTCGGCCTGGTCTTCATCGTGGCCGGCTTATCCTTCAAGCTGGGCGCGGTGCCGTTCCATATGTGGGTGCCGGACGTTTACCACGGCGCGCCGACTTCGGTGACGCTGATGGTGGGCGCGGCGCCCAAGCTGGCGGCCTTCGTGTTCACGCTGCGCATCCTGGCCCAGGGCCTGGACGCGCTGGTGGCGGACTGGCAGCAGATGCTGGTGATCGTGGCCGCGCTGTCCATGGCCATCGGCAACATCACCGCCATCGTGCAGACCAACATCAAACGGATGCTGGCCTATTCGACGATCTCGCACATGGGCTTCCTGCTCCTGGGCGTGCTGGCCGGCACCAAGGTCGGCTACTCGGCGGCACTGTTCTACGCGCTGAGCTATGTGCTGATGTCGCTGGTCAGCTTCGGCATGCTGCTGGCGCTGTCCCGCGCCGGTTTCGAATGCGAGAAGGTCGACGATCTGAAGGGCCTGAACAGCCGCAACAGCTGGTATGCGCTGCTGATGCTGCTGACCATGTTCTCCATGGCGGGCATCCCGCCGCTGGTGGGCTTCTACGCCAAGTTCGCGGTGATCAAGGCCATCGTCGACATCGGCATGATCAAGCTGGCCATCTTCGCGGTGCTGATGTCGGTGATCGGCGCGTTCTACTACCTGCGCGTGGTGAAGGCGATGTACTTCGACGACGCCGAAGACCGCAGCGACATCGTGGTGCGCGGCGACATGAAACTGGTGCTGTCGCTGAACGCGCTGGCCTTGCTCTTCATCGGCCTGCTGCCGGAACGCGCGATGGAGCTGTGCCTGCAAGTCGTGCGTCAATCGCTCACCGTGATTTAAGGCCTGTCCACCATGCAATCCAGCGTCATCGTTTTGCTGATCGTCGCCCTGGCGGCGGCGAACCTGCCGTTCCTGACCCAGAAAGTGGGCGGAGTGTGGAAAGTGGCCAACAAGCATTTTGGCTGGCGCTTTCTGGAATTGACGGCGCTGTATCTGCTGGTGGGCGGTTTCGCCTACCTGCTGGAAAGCCGGCTGATGCCGGTGCAGTCGCAGAACTGGCAGTTCTACGTGACCACCTTGTCCTTATTCCTGGTGTTCGCGTTTCCGGGCTACGTCTATCGCTATTTCTGGCGGCGACGGGCCTAGCCGGGCTGGGCGGACGCAATATGCGGCGCGGACGGGATCTCCCGTCCGCGCTGTTTTTTTTGGGGAAGGGCGCGGCGGCGTAGCGAGGCCCGCGCGATGAGACGAAGGGAGAGGACGGGATGTTGAAAGTGATTGCTCAGGACTTCATTCAGCAGGACCGCGTGGCCGAGGTGATGCCGCTGTATCGCGAACTGGTGGAGAAGACGCGGCAAGAGCCGGATTGCATCGGCTATGAGCTGTTCATCGATCAGAAAGATCCCGGCCATTTCGTCTTCATCGAGACCTGGCCGGACAGGGAGGCCCTGGATCGGCATTGCCAAACCGAACATTTCCGGCGGCTGGTGCCGCAGATTGACAGCCGGCAGCGACAGGCGGGCACCTTTTTGCTGATGGACGCCTTCGCCGAGGCCGGCAGCTGATTGAAAAAGGCGCCGCGTTGCGGCGCCTTGCTTAGAACGTATTTACGATCTCGCGAGCAAGAGCGAGACAAGGCGAAAATCGTTGAGAAAGCGGAATGGTCAAGCGGTACATGAGCATTTCGAAGCGGGCACTCATCGCACAATGTCTCTACCGACGCGCAGCAGATCGTAAACAGGTTTTTAGTAAAAGCGGGCCTCGCCCTGCGGCCGGCTCTTGAAGCGCTTGTGCAGCCAGAAGTACTGGTCCGGGATTTCGCGGACGCGCTGCTCCAGGAAGGCGTTCATGCGGCGGGTGTCGGCCTCGACGTCTTCGCTCGGGTAGTCGTCCCACGGCGGGTAGAACTCCAGCTCGAAGCGGTCGCCGACGCGGCGGGCGATGGCCGGCACCACCTTGGCGCGCGCCAGCTTGCTGATGCGGGACAGGCCGGTGATGGTGGCGGCCTTGACGCCGAAGAAGTCGACGAAGACCGAGTCGCGCACGCCGAAGTCCTGGTCCGGCAGATAGAGGAAGGGCGCGTGGTCCTTGCGCATCGCCTTGATGATGGGGCGCAGGCCCTCCTGGCGGGACACGATGTAGGCGTTGTCGTAACGCTGGCGGCCCTGATAGATCTGGCGGTCCAGCGCCTCGTTCTTCTGGTGGGAGTAGACGCTGACCAGCGGGATGTGCTGGTTCAGCGAATACACGCACATTTCAAAGCCGATGAAGTGCGGGTAGAACAGAATCACGTCTTCGCCGCGTTCGCGCAGCTCGGTGACGTAGTGCAGGTTCTTGATCTCGACCAGCTTGTCGATGCGCGCGGCCGAACTCCACCAGACCACGCCGTACTCCAGCACCATGCGTATCATGTGCTGGAAATTGCGGCGGATCAGCCGGCGGCGTTCCGCCACCGGCTTCTCGGGAAAGCATAGCCTCAGATTGATCATGCCGACGCGGCGGCGGTCGCGCGCCAGACAGTAGGCGACATTGCCCAGGCCGCGGGCCAGCAGGCCGATCGCCCACATCGGCAGCAGGCGGATGAGCCATAGCAGGGCAAAAGCGAATTTCATAGATTTCCTTGTTGGGATGCTCGACAAACCGACTGCGCGGCTCGATAGCTGCGTTGCTCCGTGAGCGCTCCCTCGCTGTACTGTTTGTACTATCTCGGTCGCTGTGCGCCAATGTCCAACGGGGGCGCCTTGCTCTCAAGCCGCTCGTGACGGTTTGTCTTGGATCCCTGTTATTGCGCGTCCGGCCGGCTGACGCCGGGCGGACATTTATAGCGGTTATAGCTCCACAGATATTGGCTGGGGAAGCGGCGGATCAGCGCTTCCACCTGGGCGTTGAGCTGGGCGGCGTCCTGTTCCTTGTCGCCGCTGAAGGCTTGCGCCGGCGGTTCGATGTGGACGCGGAAGCCCTGGCCGCCCGGCAGGCGCTCGCCGACGAAGAACAAGGTCTCCACGCCGCTGATCTGCGCCAGACGCGGCACCAGGGTCATGGTGTAGGCCGGGCGTTCGAAGAACGGCGCCCACACGCCCTCGCCGTTGCCGGGCACCTGGTCCGGCAGGATGATGGTGGCTTCGCCGGACTTCAGCGCCTTCATCAGCACGCGCACGCCGGCGCCGGTGGCCGGCGCGGTCTTGCCCTTGCCGCGGGCGCGGCCGGCCTGCATCACCGGTTCCAGCCAAGCCATCTTGGGCGGGCGGTACATCGCGGTCAGCGGAAACGGCAGCCGCGAGCTGATGTAGCGGCCGGCGATGTCATAGCTGCCCAGATGCGGGGTGACGAAGACGATGCCGTGGCCCTTGGCCAGCGCCGCCTCGACGTGCTCCCAGCCGGAGCAGGATTGGACCATGGCGGCGATGTCGTCCGGCTCGCGGCACCAGGCGATGGCCAGTTCCAGCGCGCCCTTGCCGGTTTCCGCGGCGCTTTGTTTGACTAAACGCGGTAAAAGCTGATAATTTCCACAGATTTTACTAGAACTTAGGTTCTCCCGGAGCCGTGCTCTGTAGCGGGGGGACGCATGATAAGTCAGTCGTCCAAGAACGGCACCTAGGCCTTGTAGCCAGGATAAAGGCAGGTGCGCCAGGAAAGACAGCAATAAATGGACTAGCTTAGACATATGAAGCTCAGTCTTGGTCTTAAAGCGACCTATTTTATCATCACAAGGTTTTGCATTTTTCGGGAACGAATAATAAATGAGCGAATATCTGTTTACATCTGAGTCGGTGTCGGAAGGACACCCGGACAAAGTCGCCGATCAGATCTCCGACGCCATCCTCGACGCCATCTTGCGCGAGGACAAGCACGCGCGCGTCGCCGCCGAGACCCTGGTGAACACCGGCCTGGTGGTGTTGGCCGGCGAAATCACCACCAGCGCCAATATCGATTACATCAAGATCGCCCGCGAAACCATCAAGCGCATCGGTTACGACGATTCCGCGCTGGGCTTCGATTTCCGCGGTTGCGCGGTGATGGCTTGCTACGACAAGCAGTCGCAGGACATCGCCCAGGGCGTCAACGAAGGCGAAGGCCTGGATCTGAACCAGGGCGCCGGCGACCAGGGCCTGATGTTCGGCTACGCCTGCGACGAGACCCCGACGCTGATGCCGTTCCCGATCTACTACGCGCATCGTCTGGTGCAGCGTCAGGCCGAGTTGCGCAAGGACGGCCGCCTGCCGTGGCTGCGCCCGGACGCCAAGAGCCAGATCACTTGCGTCTACGACGGCGCCACCGGCCTGCCCAAGCGCATCGACACCGTGGTGCTGTCCACCCAGCATACCCCCGAGATCGATCACAAGACGCTGACCGAGGCGGTGATCGAGGACATCATCAAGCCGGTGCTGCCGCCGGATATGATCACGCCGGAAACCAAATTCCTGATCAACCCGACCGGCCGCTTCGTGATTGGCGGCCCGATGGGCGATTGCGGTCTGACCGGCCGCAAGATCATCGTCGACACCTACGGCGGCGCGGCGCCGCACGGCGGCGGCGCTTTCTCCGGCAAGGATCCGTCCAAAGTGGACCGTTCCGCCGCCTACGCCGGCCGCTACGTGGCGAAGAACATCGTCGCCGCCGGCCTGGCGCGCCAGTGCCAGATCCAGGTTTCCTACGCCATCGGCGTGGCCGAGCCGACCTCGATCGCGGTGGACACCTTCGGCACCAACTCGATTCCGAACGAGAAGATCGTCGAGCTGGTGAAAAAGCATTTCGATCTGCGCCCGAAAGGCATCATCCAGATGCTGGACCTGCTGCGCCCGATCTACAGCAAGACCGCCGCTTACGGCCACTTCGGCCGCGAAGAGCCGGAATTCAGCTGGGAGCGCACCGACAAGGTGGAAGCGCTGCGCGCCGACGCCGGTCTGTAAACCGCGCTCGGCTTCGCGCCAAGAAACGCCTGTCCACGGACAGGCGTTTTTTGTGTCTTGTTAGAGGGCCGCGCTCAGGCGGCAGGCGTTCTTGCCGCCGGCCTTGACCGCGTACAAAGCCCGGTCCGCGGCCTGGTACAGGGCGGCCGGGCTGTCCGCGTGCACGGGGAAGGCGGCCAGACCGCAGGAGAAGGTGGCGCAGAAACTGTCGTCGCCGGCGCCGTGGGGCTGACGGGCGAAGGCTTGCCGCCAGCGCTCGGCGCGTTCCCAGGCCTGGGACGGCGAGCAGCCGGGCATCAGCACCAGAAACTCCTCCCCGCCCAGGCGGCAGAGGATGTCGCCGCCGCGGCCGTCTTCGGCCAGCAGCGCGGACAGACGGCGCAAGACCTCGTCGCCGAAGTAATGACCGAAGCTGTCGTTGATGCGCTTGAAATCGTCCAGATCGATCAGCGCGATGCTGAGCGGCGCGCCCTCGCTGCGCGCGCGGCTCAGTTCGCGGGCGAAGGTATCGTCCAGATAGCGACGGTTGTACAAACCGGTCAGCGGATCGCGCAAGGCCTGCTCGCGCAGCGCCGCCTGCAGCGCTTCGATTTCGGCGATGCGCAGGGCCAAGGTCTGATTGGCGCCGCGCAGCGCCTCCTCGGCCCGGCGCCGCTCGGTGATGTCGCGGGCCACCAGCATGCGGCTGGAGTGAGGCTGAGGCTGCTGGGCGATCGGATACACGCGCAGGTCCAGGATGCGCGCGCCGTCTTGCAAGGACAGCTCCAGGGATTGCTCCCGGCCGCGCAGGATCTGCTCCCGCGGCCAGTCCGTCGGCAAGGGCTGGCCCAGCAATTGACGGCCGGGCCGGCCCAGCAGCCGCGCGGCGGCCGGATTGAGGTCCAGGATGCGCAGCTCGTCGTCCACCACCAGCACCCCGTCGCCCATGGCTTCGAAGGAGCGCGCGCGCGCCACCGGCACCAGATAGAGCAGGCGCAGGTAGAGCAGGTCCAGCGCGAACACCAGGCCGGTGACGGTGAAGGCGAGCGGCGTCGGATCCAGGCCCTGCAAGGGCATGGCGCCGCTCAGGTAAAGGATGTTGCCCAGCCAGGGCGCGCAGGCGCTGGCCATCAGCACGATGGATTGTCCGCGGAAGTGGGCCGGGTAGTAATGCAGCGCGCGGATCAGCATCAGCGAGCCGATCAGCATCATCAGGTAGGAATAGCCGGCGACGCCGATCCAGAACGCCGGGCCGTGCCCGTAGATCAGCAGATTGTAGCCGGAGGGGCTGGGCCGGTAGCCGGTCCACACCAATTGGTGGCTTTCGTTGCTGAACGCCAGCAGCAGGCAGAGCAAGGGCAGGGCGAACAGCGCCGCCAGCCAGCGCCGGCTCAGCTGGATGCGGTTGTAGTCCAGCGCCAGCAGCAGGAAGAGCACCGGGGTGCTCAGCGTGCCCAGGTACTCCAGCTTGGACCAGGCGATCTTGGCGGACAGGCTGGCGGCGGACAGCTCGCACATCGCGCCGGCGGCCCAGAACGCCACCGAACTCATCAGCAGCGCCAGCCAGCGCACCCCGGGAAACTGGCGGCGATACCAGGCGATGGCGGCGATGGCGGTGGAAATCAGCGCGGCGATCCCGGACAGGGCGGCCAGCGGGGTGAAGTCGAAAGTCATGGGGCGAGGATGAATCGGCAAGCGGCTAGTGTATCTTCTTGGCATGCAGACTCCTACCTTTTCCGAGCGGCATAGGTATAATCGAAACGTCGCCGTCCGCGTGTCCACGCCGCCGGCGGCCGGTCGGCCCGAGGGGCGCTGCGAGGATGATCCATCCCCAGGCTCGGGCCGCTCCCGTTTCAACGGCGCTCACCTGATCAAAACCGTGCCGGGCACGGGAGCGGGTGAGCCGCATCCTGGCCGGCTGCGTGAACTAAGGAATGCTCGCGATGGCTGATTTCACCGATTTTCATGTTGCCGATATCAATCTGTCCGCCTGGGGCCGCAAGGAACTGGCGATTGCCGAAACTGAAATGCCGGGCCTGATGGCCTTGCGTGACGAGCACCGGCACAGCCAGCCGCTGCGCGGCGCGCGCATCGCCGGCAGTCTGCACATGACGATCCAGACCGGGGTCTTGATCGAGACCCTGGTGGCGCTGGGCGCGGAAGTGCGCTGGGCCTCTTGCAATATCTTCTCCACCCAGGACCACGCCGCCGCCGCCATCGCCGCGGCCGGCATCCCGGTATTCGCCTTCAAGGGCGAGAGCCTGGACGAGTACTGGGAGTTCAGTCACAAAATCTTCGAATGGCCGGAGCAGGAGCCCGCCAATATGATTCTGGACGATGGCGGCGACGCCACCTTGCTGCTGATGCTGGGCAGCAAGGCGGAAAGCGATCGCGGCGCGATCAGCCACCCGTCCAACGAGGAAGAGACCGCGCTGTTCGCCGCCATCGCCCGTTATCTGGAAAAAGACCCGCAGTGGTATTCCAAGCGGCTCAAGCACATCAAGGGCGTGACCGAGGAAACCACCACCGGCGTGCACCGGCTCTATCAGCTGGAGAAGGAGGGGCGTTTGCCGTTCCCGGCCTTCAACGTCAACGACTCGGTGACCAAGTCCAAGTTCGACAACCTCTACGGCTGCCGCGAATCGCTGGTGGACGGCATCAAGCGCGCCACCGACGTGATGGTGGCCGGCAAGGTGGCGGTGGTGCTGGGCTACGGCGACGTGGGCAAGGGCTGCGCGCAGAGCTTGCGCGGCCTGGGCGCCACGGTGTGGGTGACCGAAGTGGACCCGATCTGCGCGTTGCAGGCGGCGATGGAAGGCTATCGCGTGGTGCGCATGGACGAAGTGGCCGACCAGGCCGACATCTTCGTCACCGCCACCGGCAATGTCGGCGTGATCACCCACGAACATATGAAGAAGATGCGCAACAACGCCATCGTCTGCAATATCGGCCATTTCGACAGCGAGATCGAAGTCGCCAGCCTGCGCCAGTACCAGTGGGACAATATCAAGCCGCAGGTGGACCACATCATTTTCCCTGACGGCAAGCGAGTGATCCTGTTGGCCGAGGGGCGGCTGGTCAATCTGGGTTGCGCCACCGGCCACCCCAGCTTCGTGATGTCCAACTCCTTCACCAACCAGGTGCTGGCTCAGGTGGAAATCTTCGCTAACGGCCTGCAATACGGCAAACAGGTGTATGTCTTGCCCAAGCATCTGGACGAGAAGGTGGCGCGCCTGCACTTGGGCCGCATCGGCGCCAGACTGACCGAGCTGTCCGACGAACAGGCCGCCTACATCAGCGTGCCCAAGCAAGGTCCATATAAGCCGGATCACTATCGTTATTGATTTTTATAACGATAGAAAAACGGACAGGGCTATTAGAATGGTGCTGTCCGTTTTTTCTTGTCCGCTGCTGCGGATCGCGGCCAACCTATAAAAACAAAGGAGTCTCCCGCAGGGAGATGCAGAGAGATCATGACAGCACAGAGCCGAACCTTCAGTTTCGAATTCTTTCCGCCCAAGACGCCGGAAGGCATCGCCAAGCTGCGCACCACGCGCCAGCAGCTGGCCCAGTTCAAGCCGCAGTTCTTTTCCGTCACCTTCGGCGCCGGCGGTACCACCCGCGACGGCACGCTGGCGACGGTGCTGGAAATCCGCAGCGAAGGCCACGCCGCCGCGCCGCACCTGTCCTGCATCGGCTCCACCCGCGAGAATATCGGCGCCATCCTCAAGGAATACCGCAACAACGGCATCCGCCACATCGTCGCGCTGCGCGGCGACATCCCGTCCGGCATGGTGGCGGCCGGCGAATTCCGCTACGCCAACGAGTTGGTCGAATTCATTCGCGCCGAGCACGGCGACCATTTCCACATCGAGGTGGCCGCCTATCCGGAGTTTCATCCGCAGGCGCGCTCGGCCGAGGACGACATCGGCAACTTCGTGCGCAAGGTCCACGCCGGAGCCAATTCGGCAATGACCCAGTACTTTTTCAACGCCGACGCCTATTTCCGCTTCGTCGACGAGGTTCAGGGCCGGGGAGTGAATATTCCCATCGTGCCGGGCATCATGCCGATCTCCAATTTCGGGCAACTGTGTCGTTTTTCCGACATGTGCGGCGCGGAAGTGCCGCGTTGGCTGCGCCAGCGCATGCAGGCCTATTACGACGACAGCGCGTCCATCCGCGCGCTGGGCCTGGACGTGGTGACCGAGTTGTGCGATCGCTTATTGCAGCACGGCGCGCCGGGTCTGCACTTCTACACGCTGAATCAGGCCGGCTTGGTGTCCACCATTTGGCAGCGGCTAGGTTTGTGAATCGGGACGCGTTCCCATGCAAAACGGCCCGGTATTCCGGGCCGTTCTTTTTCAAATCCGTATGCGGCTCGGGGCCGCGCCGCCTTAAAGACCACGCAGCTGGCCGAGCGGCAGCGAGGTGGTCCGCTTGATCTCCTTGAGCACGAAGCTGGACTTCACATCCGCGACACCGGGGTGTTGCAATAGCTCGTCCATCACGAAGCGCGAAAAGTGCTCCATGTCCTCGAAGTACACCTGCAGCAGATAGTCCATCTCGCCGGTCATCGCAAAGCAATTGATGACCTCCTGCCAGCTTTGCACCGATTCGATGAAGCTTTGCAGATGCGCGTTGCCGCGTTTCTCCAGCGTGACCCTGACCCAGGCTTGCAGGCCCAGGCCGATGCGGGCCGGGTCCAGCAGCGCCACGTATTGGCGGATCACGCCGGATTCCTCCAGCTGCTTTAGGCGACGCAGGCAAGGGGATGGAGACAGGGCCACCCGTTCTGCTAATTCCACATTGGTTAAGCGGCCGTCGTGTTGCAGTTCGGCCAGAATACGCAAGTCTGTCTTATCTAATGTAAGACTTGGCATGTTTTCTCCTAAAAGAGGCAAAATATTAGTGTTTTATACTTAGTTATTACTGGTTTCTTGGTATTTAGCAAGAAAATTGCCCCGTAGTTTCCATAGAATAAAAAGCCTAAAAACGCATTCTACACACGGCGCTAAAAAAGCACCGGGGTTTGTCGAGTGAATAAGACGGCGGAGATAAGATTCACATTCTGAGGAGAAGCTTGTCGTTCGTCGCGGCAAGTCAAACCAGCGCGCGGCAAGCGCCTTTCTCCTCATTCAGTCTTTTCCCTTCCGACTTTTCCACGCGAAGCCAAATGCGTTGCACAGGGCTTTTTACAACATGTCATGACAAGACTATCACAAGACATGTCATCAAAAGCTACTGTTACTTGTTTATAAACAAGCTTGTTGCGCGGAATACCAGATCAAGTCGCCGGTTCAGAGCGGCGCCACGCTCCGCTCGCCGCCCAGCGGCCGCACACTCATCTACAACAGGAGAAACAGATGAAAATGGAAACCATACTGCAAAACCCCCTGGCCACCGACGGCTTTGAATTTGTCGAATACACCGCGCCCAGCGCCGAAGGCCTGGCCAAGCTGAAGGCCTTGTTTCTGTCGCTGGGTTTCAGCGAAGTGGCGCGCCACCGCAGCAAGAACGTCAGCCTGTTCCGCCAGGGCGACATCAATTTCATCTTGAACGGCGAATCGTCGCAGCCGGCCAACGATTTCGGCCACGAGCACGGCCCGTCGGCTTGTGCGATGGCGTGGCGCGTCAAGGACGCGGCCAAGGCCTATGAATACGCGCTGGCCCACGGCGCCAAGAAATACGAGCGCCCGATCGGCTTTATGGAGCTGAATATTCCGGCGGTGGAGGGGATTGGCGGCTCGGCACTGTATTTCGTCGATCGCTACGGTCCGGAACACAGCATCTACGACGTGGACTTCCAGCCGCTGGACGGCGTAGACCAGCATCCGCAAGGCGTGGGCCTGTATGAGATCGATCACCTGACCCACAATGTGTTCCGCGGCAATATGGCCAAGTGGGCGGGCTTCTACACCGATATCGCCAACTTCCGCGAAATCCGTTACTTCGACATCGAGGGCAAGCTCACCGGCCTGGTGTCCCAGGCGATGACCAGCCCCTGCGGCAAAATCCGCATCCCGATCAACGAATCCTCCGACGACAAGAGCCAGATCGAGGAATTCCTGCGCGAATACCATGGCGAGGGCATCCAGCACATCGCGCTGACCACCCGCGACATCTACCGCACCGTGGAAACGCTGAAAGCCGCCGGCACCCGTTTCCTCGACACCCCGGACACCTATTATGAAAAAGTGGACGAGCGGGTGCCGGGCCATGGCGAAGACCTGGCGCGCCTGCACAAAAACCACATCCTGGTGGACGGCGCGCCGGTGGACGGCGCCGGCATCCTGCTGCAGATCTTCACCGAGACCGTGATCGGGCCGATCTTCTTCGAGATCATCCAGCGCAAGGGCAACGAGGGCTTTGGCGAGGGCAACTTCCGCGCCCTGTTCGAGTCGATCGAAGAGGACCAGATCCGCCGCGGCGTCATCTAAAGCCCGCAGTTCATCGATGCCATCCCGCCGCCCAGGCGGCGGGATTGAAGGACACACCATGCGTAAATGGATTCAGTACCCCCACCGCGAAGGCACCGTCTCGCGCCAGGCCCACGCCGATTTCCCGGACACGGCCATCTATGAGCGCGAAGTGGGCCGCAGCGGTTTTTTCGGTCCCGCCACTCATTTGCACCACAAGCATCCGCCCACCGGCTGGAGCGCCTGGGAAGGCCCGTTGCGCCCGCGCGCCTTTGATCTGAACGAACTGCCCAAGAGCGTCGCCGCGCCCTGGGCCGCGCCGCTGGTGCTGCACAACGCGCAATGCAAGCTGCGCATCTGGAGCGTGGATCAGGCGATGACCCAGCTGTTCCGCAACGGCGACGGCGACGACATGCTGTTCATCCACGCCGGCAGCGGCGAGCTGTTCTGCGATTACGGCCACCTGAGCTACCGCGACGGCGACTACATTCTGATGCCGCGCTCCACCAGCTGGCGCATCGAACCGGCCGCGCCCACCACCATGCTGTTGATCGAAGCCAGCAACGGCGCCTACCAATTGCCGGACAAGGGCCTGGTGGGACCGCACGCCATCTTCGACGAGGCGATGCTGGACGTGCCGTCCATCGACGACGCCTTCCGCGCGCAGCAGACCGAGGACGAGTGGCAAGTGGTGATCAAGCGCCGCGGCGCGCTGTCCACCGTGACTTACCCGTTCAATCCGCTGGACGCGATAGGCTGGCACGGCAATCATTCCGTCGCCCGCATCAACTGGCGTGACATCCGGCCGCTGATGAGCCATCGCTACCATCTGCCGCCATCGGCGCACACCACCTTCGTCGCCGACGGCTTTGTGATCTGCACCTTCGTGCCGCGGCCGATCGAATCCGATCCCGGCGCTTTGAAGGTCCCGTTCTATCACAACAACGACGATTACGACGAAGTGATCTTCTATCACGCCGGCGATTTCTTCAGCCGCGACAACATCAAGCCCGGCATGCTGACCTTCCACCCGGCGGGCTTCACTCACGGGCCGCATCCCAAGGCCTTCGCCAAGGCGATGACGGAGCCCAAGACCTTCACCGACGAAGTGGCGGTGATGATAGACACGCGGGACGCCTTGGAGCAGGGGCCGCAGATGCCAGCGGTGGAGTGGACCCAGTATGTGGACAGCTGGAAACCCAAGCCCTGATTGTTTGAGTTCATTTCTACTGCGCAGGCTGATCTCGAAACTGTGATGCGCGCGGTACCATTTGTACCGCTGCGCTTCTCGTTTCGACCTCAGCCCGCTCGCGACGAAATGCTCCTCAAACGAAGCTTTCATGTCATACCCGTATCACTGGAATTTCAGCTGCCCAGCTGCAGAAAGAATAGAAGATGAAACTCGCCACATATCAGAATCAAACCCGCGACGGCCAGTTGTTGGTCGTCAGCCGCGACCTGTCCCGCGCGGTGGCGGTGCCGCAGATCGCCGCCAGTCTGCAACAGGCGCTGGACGGCTGGGACGCGCTGGCGCCGCGGCTGCAGGAGGTCTACGCCGCGCTGAACGCGGGCGAGGTGCCGGGCGCTTTCCCGTTCGAGCCGGAGCGCTGCCACAGCCCGCTGCCGCGCGCCTATCAATGGGCGGACGGCAGCGCCTATCTGAACCATGTCGAGCTGGTGCGCAAGGCGCGCGGCGCCGAGGTGCCGGCCAGCTTTTACCATGACCCGCTGATGTACCAGGGCGGCTCCGACGCCTTCCTGCCGCCGCTGGCGCCCATCCCGCTGCGCGACGAGGCCTGGGGCCTGGACTTCGAGGGCGAGGTGGCGGTGATCACCGGCGACGTGCCGCTGGGCGCGGACGCCGACGCCTGCGCGGGCCAGATCCGCCTGCTGATGCTGGTCAACGACGTCAGCCTGCGCAATCTGATCCCCAACGAGCTGGCCAAGGGCTTCGGCTTCTTCCAGAGCAAGCCGGCCACGGCTTTCTCGCCGGTGGCGGTGAGCCCGGACGAATTGGGCGCCGCCTGGCGCGACGGCAAGGCGCATCTGCCGCTGCTGGTGGAATACAACGGCGCGCCTTACGGCCGTCCCAACGCCGGCGTGGAAATGCAGTTCAGCTTCCCGCAACTGGTGGCGCACGTGGCCAAGACCCGCGAGCTGGCCGCCGGCTCCATCATCGGCTCCGGCACCGTGTCCAATCACGACCGCAGCGTCGGCTCCTGCTGCCTGGCGGAACAGCGGATGATAGAAACCATAGAGAGCGGCGCGCCGACGACTCCGTTCATGAAGGTGGGCGACCGCGTGCGCATCGAGATGAAGGACGCCGCCGGCGCCAGCGTCTTCGGCGCCATCGAGCAGACGGTGGTGAAACATGGTTGAGCGCGTGCTCTACGGTTATTTCCGTTCCAGCGCCGCTTACCGGGTGCGCATCGCGCTGAATCTCAAGGGGCTGGATTACCGCTATCAAGCGGTCAATCTGCTCAAGGGCGAGCAGCGCAGCCCCGAGTATCTGGCCATCAATCCGCAGGGGCTGGTGCCGTTGCTGGACGACGGCGGGGTCAAGATCGCGCAGTCCCTGGCCATTTGCGAATACCTGGACGAGGCCTATCCGGATGCGCCGCGGCTGTTGCCGTCCGCTCCGGCGGCGCGGGCGCGGGTCCGCGCGCTGGCCCTGGCCATCGCCGCCGACATCCATCCCTTGCAGAACACTCGAGTCGGCAAGTATCTTCAGACCGAGTACGGCAAGGACGAAGAGGGCAAGGCGGCGTGGATACGGCACTGGATTCGCACCGGCTTCGACGCGCTGGAGCAAGCGCTGGCGGAATCGCCCAGCCGTTACGCGGCGGGCGAGCAGCCGACGCTGGCCGATGTCTGCCTGTTGCCGCAGGTGTTCAGCGCCCGGCGTTTCGGCCTGGACCTGAGCGCGTATCCGCACATCGTCCGCGTTGCGGACGCGCTGGAGCAACTGCCGGCTTTCGCCGACGCGCATCCATCCCGTCAGCCGGATGCGATCTAAGTCTTTGATCCGGCGGGCCGGTCGTTTCAGAGGGCCCGCCCGCCTGCTTTTCCCGCGCCGCCGCGGTTCGTTTTTTTGCAATTATTCCTTGACTCTGAATTCGTCCTCTGATTAAATGCGTGGCTCTGACGGCGCGACAGCGCAGCAGTGATGGCCAGTTAGCTCAGTTGGTAGAGCAGCGGATTGAAAATCCGCGTGTCCGTGGTTCGATTCCGCGACTGGCCACCATCACCGCCTTAGCTTCAGCACCCGTCGGCCAGTTAGCTCAGTTGGTAGAGCAGCGGATTGAAAATCCGCGTGTCCGTGGTT
>NZ_JBMDIQ010000024.1:0-71333 GCF_057808735.1 Chromobacterium sp. FG89
AACCGCCGACATTCTGCTTGTAAGGCAGACGCTCTACCAACTGAGCTAAACGCCCTGAATCCTTTTCGCTGCTGCGTTTGCGTTTCAGCGAGGAGGCGAATTAAAACACAGGGTTTAAGCTTGCGCAAGTGGTCTACCCGCAAATTTTTGCAACCGGCGGCAATTTCGAATAAATGCTCCAAAATTTAATGTTTTTGTCAGACAGAAAGGTGACGCCGACTTTGCCGCTAAGGTATCATGCCGCCATTAGCTATTTATCGGATGACGTTACGAATGAAGCCGACCTTTCTCGATTTTGAGCAGCCTATTGCCGAGCTCGAGAACAAAATAGAAGAACTTCGCTATGTTCAGGACGATTCCGTGCTGGACATCTCCGAGGAGATCGCGCGCCTGCAGAAGAAGAGCCAGGACTTGACCAAGTCCCTCTACGCCAAGCTGACGCCGTCTCAAATCGCCTTGGTGGCGCGCCATCCGCAGCGCCCCTACGCGCTCGACTATATAGAGAGTATTTTCACCGACTTCGAAGAGCTGCACGGCGACCGCGCGTTTGCCGACGACGCCGCCATCGTAGGCGGTCTGGCCCGTTTCAACGGCCAGTCGGTGATGGTCATCGGCCAGCAGAAGGGCCGGGACACCAAGGAAAAGATCCGCCGCAATTTCGGCATGCCGCATCCGGAAGGCTATCGCAAGGCCCTGCGCCTGATGAAGCTGGCCGAGAAGTTCGGCATCCCGGTGGTCACCTTGGTGGACACCACCGGCGCTTGGCCCGGCATCGGCGCGGAAGAGCGCGGCCAATCCGAGGCCATCGGCCGCAATCTCTATGAAATGACCCGTTTGCGCGTGCCCGTCATCGTGACGGTGATAGGCGAGGGCGGTTCCGGCGGCGCGCTGGCCATCGCGGTGGGCGATTGCGTCAATATGCTGCAATACGCCACCTACTCGGTGATTTCGCCGGAAGGCTGCGCCTCCATCTTGTGGA
Source organism: Chromobacterium sp. FG89 (assembly GCF_057808735.1). Lineage (NCBI taxonomy): Bacteria > Pseudomonadati > Pseudomonadota > Betaproteobacteria > Neisseriales > Chromobacteriaceae > Chromobacterium > Chromobacterium sp. FG89. The sequence goes on from NZ_JBMDIQ010000024.1 coordinate 980, forward strand.
AGACCGCCGAGCGCGCGTCCGACGCCGCGGAAGCCCTGGGCATCACCGCGCCGCGCCTGAAGACGCTGGGCTTGATCGACCGCGTGGTCAACGAGCCGGTGGGCGGCGCGCATCGCGATCACGCTCAGATGATGGCGACGCTGAAGCGCGTGCTGCAGGAAGAGTTGAAAGACTTGACCGGCAAGCCGATCGACGAGTTGCTGAAAACCCGTTTCGACAGATTGATGAGTTATGGCCGCTTCAAGGAAGCCGCAGCCTGACCCGCTCGAATCTCTGTTAAGCCATTGGCCGGACGAATTGTCCGGCCAATGTGCTTTTGAGGTGGGCTTGAGCGGCGGCCTGGATTCGGTGGCGTTGCTGGCGCTGCTGTGCCGCGCGCGGGAGCGCCGTCCGGAGCTGGAGGTCCGCGCGGTGCATGTGCACCACGGGCTGAGTCCGAACGCCGACGCCTGGGCCGAGCATTGTCGCGCTTTGTGCGCGTCGCTGGGCGCGTCTTTGCGGGTGGAGCGGGTGAGCGTGGTCCTGAGCGGCGGCGACAGTCTGGAAGCGGTGGCCCGCGAGGCGCGCTACCAGGCGTATCGGCGTTCCGCCGCCGGCGTGGTGGTTTTGGCGCATCATCTGGACGATCAGGCGGAAACCGTGCTGCTGCAATTGCTGCGCGGCGGCGGCGCGCGCGCTCTGGCGGCGATGCCGGCCTTGCGCAAGCTGGACGCGGACGGGCCCTGGCTGTGGCGGCCCTTGCTGGGCTTGCGCCGGCGGCAGCTGGAGGCGTTCGTTCAGGCGCAGGGCCTGAGCTGGGTGGAGGACGAGAGCAATCAGGACGAGCGCTGGCGGCGCAATCTGCTGCGTCAGCGGCTGCTGCCGCAGCTGGAGGCGGCGCTGCCGGATTATCGCCGGCATCTGACGCGCTCGGCCGGCTTGCTGGCGGACGCCGCCGCGGTGCTGGACGAGGTGGCGGCGGAGGATCTGGCCGCTTGCCGGCGCGAAGGAGGCCTGGACCTGACCCGCTGGCGCGGCTTGTCCGCGGCCAGGCAACGTCAATGCCTGCTGGCCTGGCTGCGCGGCCTGGCCTGGCCGGCGCCGGAGCCGGACGCGCTGGCGGAGTTCCAGCGCCAGGCGCTGGAGGCCGGCGCCGCCAGCTGTCCGCGGCTGAGTCTGGCGCGGGGTCTGTTATACCGTTATCGCGATGGCCTGTTCGCCTTGCCGGCGCTGCAGGCGCCGGCGGCCGTGTCGCTGGGGGCGGCGGAGCCTGCGGCGGAACGCCTGGTGCAAGAGTGGGGCGGAACGCTGAGCTGGGAGTGGCGGCCGCGCGGCCTGCCGGCGGAGACCTTGGCGCGGGGTTTGAGCCTGCGGCCGCGCGAGGGCGGCGAGCGGCTGGCGGCTGGGGTGGGGCGCAAGCCGGTGAAGAACTTTCTGCAGGAGGCCGGCATCGCGCCGCCCTTGCGCGAGCGCTGGCCGCTGTTGTGCGACGCCGACGGGCGCGTGCTGGCGCTGCCCGGCGTGGCGGTGGACGCCGAACTGGCCTGCGGGCCGGGCTGGTGGCCGCTGTGGCGGCCGCTGTCGGCGGAGCCGCGCTGACGTGAAAAACGCCTGCCGATCCGGCAGGCGTTTTGCATTTGCAATCTGATGTCTCGCGATGCGCAGCGGACTTTGCGCAAATTCTCAGGCGGCGTTCAGCGGCAGGCTGACGATGCCCGCATCGTCCAGGCGCAGATAGCCGCCCTGGTTCCCGTGCCAGTCCTGGATCACCCAACGCTCGGATTCGCCGTGTCGGTGGACCGCGGGGCGGTGGGTATGGCCGTGGATCAGCGTTGGCCAGTCGTGGGCGGCCAGCAGCGCCTCGACCGCGTCGGCGGCGACGTCCGAAATCTCGCTCAGGCCGTTCTGTTGTTTGCTCATCTCGCTTTGCTGGCGCGCCTGACGCGCGATCGCGTGGCGCTCCGACAGCGGCCGCGCCAGCATCGCCCGCTGCCACTGCGGGTTGCGGCTGACGGCTCGAAACTGCTGATAGGCGGCGTCGCCGGTGCACAGCGCGTCGCCGTGGCTGAGCAGGCAGCGGCGGCCATGGGCCTCGATCAAGCTTGGATCGTCCAGCAGCCGCGCGCCGCTGCGCAGACAGAAGCCCTCGCCCAGCAGGAAATCGCGGTTGCCGTGCATCACGTACAGCGGCGTGGCGGCGGCGAAGGCGCGCATTGCGGCCAGCGGCGTTTCCAGGAACGGCGAATCGTCGTCGTCGCCCACCCAGTATTCGAACAGATCGCCCAGGATGTAGAGCGCGTCGATCCGGCCTTGCCAGGCTTGCAGCGTGTCCAGAAACAAACGGTTCAGCGCCGGAGTGTCGTCCGCCAGGTGCAGATCGGAAATGAAGTGAATGGCCATGTCGCGTGCGGATGAGTTGAAGCCCGGCCGGACGGCCGGGCTGGAAGCGCGCCGCGCGTCGCGCGGCGTCGGCGAATCAAATGATTTCGGCTTTCTCGATCACCACGGCTTCCGCCGGCACGTCCTGATGCGGGCCGCTGCGACCGGTGCGCACCGCCTTGATGCTGTCCACCACGTCCTGGCCTTCCACAACCTGGCCAAACACGGCGTAGCCCCAGCCTTGGGCGCTTTCCGATTTGAAATCCAGGAAGTCGTTGTCGGACACATTGATGAAGAACTGGGCGGAGGCCGAGTGCGGGTCCATGGTGCGGGCCATGGCCACGGTGTAGGCCTTGTTGGCCAGGCCGTTATTGGCCTCGTTCTCGATCGGCGCGTTGGTCGGCTTTTGCGACATGTCGGCGGTGAAGCCGCCGCCCTGGATCATGAAGCCGTTGATTACGCGGTGGAAGATGGTGCCGTCGTAATGGCCGCTTTTTACGTACTCTTCAAAGTTGGCGGCGGTTTTCGGGGCCTTGTCGGCGAACAGTTCCAGCACGATGGCGCCGAAGTTGGTGGTCAGTTTGATCATGGTGTTTCCTTGATGACGGGCAGGCCGCGTGGGGCCTGCCGGTATGAAAGAGGTTGTAGAAAAGCTTAAGGCTTGATGGTGACTTTCTGGATCACGATGGGCTCGAACGGCACGTCGCCCATGCCGTTCATGCTGCCGGTGCGGGTCTTGGCGATGCGGTTGACCACGTCCATGCCGCGGGTCACTTTGCCGAACACCGCATAGCCGGCGCCCTGGGGCGTCGGGGATTTATAGTCGAGGAAGTCGTTGTTGGCCACATTGATGAAGAACTGGGCGGTGGCGGAATTCGGGTCCGCGGTGCGGGCCATGGCGATGGTGCCTATGCCGTTCTTCAGGCCGTTGCTCGCCTCGTTGGCGATGGCGGCGCGGGTGGGCTTCTGGTTCAGCTTGGTGTCGAAGCCGCCGCCCTGGATCATGAAGCCGTCGATCACGCGGTGGAACACGGTGCCGTTGTAGTGGCCGGCCTTGGCGTAGGCGACGAAGTTTTCCACGGTCTTGGGGGCTTTGGCCGAGTCCAGCGCAATCTCGATATTGCCCTTGTTCGTGGTCATTTCCACTGTCGGCGAGGCCAGGGCCACGGCGGGCAGCGCGCTCAACGCCAGCATGCTCAGCATTCGTTTCATGGTTGCTTTATTCAACAGGGTTATGAGGAGCCGCCAATATTAGCACAGCCTTTTGATTCAGCGCATGGCGCGGCCGTCTTATGCTTTTAGCCTAAGGCGGACTTCTTGTTTTTTTAAAAAATAGTATTTAGACTCCACCCCCTAAAAATTGTGTGATCGCTATCTATTTGGATGGCATATTTTCGCACGCAAGCTCGGTTTCCAATAACAAAGGCGGCAGCCGCCGCCGGGGTAGATATAAAAAAATGAAAGCATTCGCACCTTCCGCTGTTCGCCTCATTCCCGCGCTGGTGGCCGGCCTGTTGGCCGCCGCGCCGCTGGCTCAGGCCGCCGGCTTCCAATTGTCCGAGCAAAGCGTGGCCGGCCTGGGCCGCGCCCACGCCGGCGCCGGCCTGGTGGGCGACGACCTGTCCGCCGTCTTCTACAACCCGGCCGGCATGACCTTGATTGAAGGCACCCAGGTGCAGGGCGGCTTCACCTACGCCGAAATCGACGCGCCGTTCGAAGGCAAGGGCGGCTACCCGGCCGCGCGCCAGGGCAGCGACAACGGCCGCGCCAAGGCCGAATTCATCCCCAACGCCTATCTGGTGCATCAGTTGAGCGAACGCGCCCGCCTGGGCCTGGGCATCACCGTGCCCTTCGGCCTCGGCGCGAGCTATGACGACAACTGGGTGGGCCGCAACCACGGCATTTCCAGTTCCATCATGACCGTGGACTTCAACCCGTCCTTCGCCTACAAGCTGGACGACAAGTGGAGCTTCGGCGCCGGCGTGTCGGCGCAGTACGCCAAGGCCGATCTGAAGCAGGGCGCCTTCTTCCCGGGCGCCACCGGCGAGATCGACGCCGACAGCTGGGCCTACGGCTACAATCTGGGCCTGATGTACGCGTTCAACCAGGACAACCGCGTTGGTCTGTCCTATCGCTCCAAGCTGCACCATAAGGCGCGCGGCGATTACACCGCGAGCGGTTTCAACCGTCTCGGCATTCCGGGCATGACCAATCTGGATGGCGTGCATGCCGGCGGCGCCGACGTCACCACGCCGGAATCGCTGCTGCTGTCCGGCTTCAGCCGTCTGAACAGCAAGTGGGCGCTGAGCGCGACCGCGCGCTGGACCAACTGGAGCCGCTTCGATCAGCTGGTGATCAAGGGCAACCCGGTGGCTGAAACCGTGATCGACAATCACTGGAAAGCCAGCTGGCTGTTCTCGGTGGGTGCCGACTACAACTTCAACGAGCAACTGACGCTGCGCAGCGGCGTGGGCTATGAAACCAGCCCGGTGCGCAACGCCAGCTACCGCAACCCGCTGATTCCGGACACCGACCGCGTCTGGTTGAGCCTGGGCGCCAGCTACAAGGCCAGCAAGCAGCTGACCGTGGACGCCGGCTACACCTATCTGATGGGCGTGGGCGACCGCGACGTCAACCATACCGCCAAGAGCCCGCTGGGCAACGGCGACACGCTGCAAGGTTCTTACAGCTCCATCCGCGGCCACTTGCTGGGCGTGCAGATGCAGTACAAGTTCTGATTCAGGCAAGGCTGACCGTCCCGCCGCCGCCGGCTTCGCCCGCGGCGGTTTTTTCATGTCGGGGGGTGCGGTTTGTCCGGCGGCAGGCTAGAGTAGGGCGCTGTGTTTCACTGAGCGTCCATTCCCATGTCCGTTGCCCCCTCCCCATGGCTGCGGCTGAGCCCGCTGGCCGGCCTGTTGCCCTATCTGCGCCCGTACCGGCTGCGCGCCTGGCTGGCCTTGCTGGCCCTGATCGTGGCCGCCGCCGCCACCCTGTTGCTGCCGGTGGCGTTTCGCTTTCTGATCGACCATGGTTTCAGCCAGCGCGCGGCGGCGGACATCAACCGCTATTTCCTCGGCCTGTTCGGCGTGGCGGCGGTGCTGGCCCTGGCCACCGCGCTGCGTTTTTATTGCGTGTCCTGGCTGGGCGAACGCGTCACCGCCGACATCCGCCGCGCGGTGTATCAGCATGTGATCCGGGTCAGCCCGGAATACTTTGAAGTCACCCAGACCGGCGAGGTGCTGTCCCGGCTGACCACCGACACCACCCTGGTGCAGACCGTGATCGGCACCAGCCTGTCCATGGGGCTGCGCAACGCGCTGCTGATGTTGGGCGGCCTGGCCATGTTGATGGCCACCAGCCCCAGCCTGACCGCCTACATTCTGGTGACGCTGTTGCTGGTGGTCTTGCCCATCGTGGTCTTCGGCCGCAGGGTGCGGACCTTGTCCCGCTCCAGTCAGGACCGCATCGCGGATTCCAGCGCCATCGCCGGGGAAACCCTGAACGCGATTCCGACGGTGCAGGCCTTTAATCAGCAGGCGCGGGAAAGCCGGCGCTTCGGCGAGTCCGTGGAAACCAGCTTCGACGCCGCGCTGGCGCGGATCCGCGCGCGCTCCTGGCTGACGGTGGTGGTGATCCTGCTGATCTTCGGCGCCATCGTTTTTGTTCTGTGGCTGGGCGCGCACGCGGTGCTGGAGGGAACGATGAGCGCCGGCCAGCTGGGGCAATTCATCCTGTACGCGGTGGTGACCGCCGGCGCCATCGGCGCGCTGGCGGAGGTGTGGGGCGATGTGCAGCGCGCGGCCGGCGCCACCGAGCGTCTGATGGAGCTGCTGTCCCTGCGCTCGCCGGTGACGGAGCCGGCCGCGCCGCGCGCCTTGCCGGCCGGGCCCGCCGGCCTGGCGTTGCGCGACGTCGATTTCGCCTATCCGTCCCGCCCCGGCCAGCCTTCGCTCAGCGGCATCCGGCTCAGCGTGCGCCCCGGCGAGCACGTGGCGCTGGTGGGGCCGTCCGGCGCCGGCAAGTCCACCTTGTTCCAGCTCTTGCTGCGTTTTTACGATCCGCAGCAAGGGCAATTGCTATTGGGCGGCGTGGACGTGCGCGAGCTGTCCTTCGCCGATTTGCGCGGCCATGTGGGCGTGGTCTTGCAGGATTCGGTGATCTTCGGCGCCAGCGCGCTGGAGAACATCCGCTACGGCAAACCCGAGGCCAGCGACGAGGAGGTGCGGGCCGCGGCCCGCGCCGCCGCCGCCGACGGCTTCATCGAGAAGTTGCCGCAGGGCTACGACACCTATCTGGGCGAACGCGGCGTGCGCCTGTCCGGCGGCCAGCGCCAACGCATCGCCATCGCCCGCGCCATCTTGAAGAACCCGCCTTTGCTGCTGCTGGACGAAGCCACCAGCGCGCTGGACGCGGAGTCGGAACAACTGGTGCAGCAGGCGCTGGAGCGCGCCGCGCAAAACCGCACCACCCTGGTGATCGCCCACCGGCTGGCCACGGTCAAGCAGGCGGACCGCATCGTGGTGCTGGACCAGGGCCGCATCGTGGCCGAAGGCAGTCACCAGAGCCTGTTGGCCGACTCGCCCTTGTACGCGCGGCTGGCGGCCTTGCAGTTCGCCGCCGGCGGGGAGGGTTGAGGCAGCGTCCGCTTAAGCATAATGAATAGTCTATGCTCCATGGATGAACGGCCGCCGCGCGGCGCCGAGACCCGTGATGGAGCGAAGACATGAAACTGGCTGTCCGTTTGGGGGGCGTGGTGTTGTGCGCCGGGCTGGGCCTGTGCGTGGTGGCCGGATTCGCCTTGCACACCTTGCGTTCCACCCTGCTGGAGGACCGCAAGGCGCAGATCGGCAGCCTGGTGCACCTGGCGGGCCAGCAGGTGGCCATGTATCAGAAGCAGGAGCAAAGCGGCAAGCTCAAGCGCGAGGAGGCGCAGCGGCGCGCGGTCGAAGCGATGTCCGGACTGCGCGACAAGGGCAACTACGTGTTCGCGCGCGACGCGTCGGACCTGGTGCTGGTGCACCCGGACCGGCGCAAGCTGGGCAAGCGGGACACCGGCGGCAAGCTGCCGGACGGCCGCACCCTGGTGCAGGCCTACCGCGACGCGCTGTCGAACGGCGATTTCGGCTTTGCGCTGGTGCGCACCAAGCGGCCCAACGGCAACGAGGTGCTGCCCAAGCTCAATGCGGTGATGCGGATACCGGACTGGAACTGGACCATAGGCACAGGCGTGTTCATGGACGATGTGGAAAGCCAGTTCAACGGCCTGGCGCTCAAGCTCTCCGGCATCGGCCTGGCGGTGTTGGCGGTGGTGACGTTATTGGCCTGGCGCGTGGCCGCGTCCATTTTCCGCTTGATCGGCGGCGAGGCGGAGGCGGCCGCGGCGACGGCGCGGGCGATGGCGGCCGGCGATCTGAGCCAGACATTGGAGCGCGCGCCGAGCGAGGGCAGCCTGATGGACGCCTTCGCCGGGATGCAGCGCAGCTTGCGCCAGCTGATCGAACGTCTGCAGGACGGTTCCGCGCAGCTGGAGCGTTCGGTGGGCGGTTTGTCCGGACGCATGCAGCAGATTCACGGCCAGGTGGAGCAATCGGCGGCGGCCAGCGCCGGCGCCGCGGAAACCACCGCCGGCATGCTGGACGGCGTGGCCGAGGTGTCGCGCCGCAGCGCGGAGAGCGAGTCGGACTCCGCCAACGCCTGCGCGCTGGCGGACGAGGGCGAAGGCCTGGTGCGCCGCGCGGCCGAGGAGATCCAGGCGGTGTCCGGCCAGGTGGCGGCGGCCTCCGGCTGCATAGGCGAACTGGCCGAGCGCTGCCGCGCGATCGACGTCACCGCCGCGGTGATCAAGGACATCGCCGACCAGACCAATCTCTTGGCGCTGAACGCGGCGATTGAAGCCGCGCGCGCCGGCGAGCTGGGCCGCGGCTTCGCGGTGGTGGCGGACGAGGTGCGCAAGCTGGCCGACCGCAGCGGCGAGGCCACGCGCCAGATCGCCGCCACCATCCAGGCGATTCAGGCGGACACCGATTCCGTGGTGGCCAGCATGGGCGAGGTGGGGCCGCGGGTGGACAGCGGCGTGGCCATGGCCCGGCAGGCCGCGGACGCCTTGCAGCGCATCCGCGGCGGCGCGCAGTCCGCGCGCGACAATATCCGCGCGGTGGCCGGCGCCGCCGCGGCGCAGGCCGAGGCCAACCGCGAGGTGGCCGGCAATATGGAGCAGGTGGCCGGCCTGGCCGGACAGACCCGCGCCACCGCCCTGGCGGCCGAGGCCGAGGTGGAAGCGCTGGAGACGCTGGCCGCCGGGCTGCGGCAGGCGGCGGCCAGCTTCAGGCTGTGAGGCGGGCGGTGGTACACTGCCGGCCTCGCGATCAAATCAAAAGGATGGCCATCTTGTCTGCCCACGTTCCGGAAGCCCAAGCCGCGCTCGACCCCACGCCGCTGCTGGCGCAATTATTGGCCGCCCACGGCCTGCCCTGCCAGGAGGCCAAGGGCTGGCTGCTGCCGCAGGGCCAACTGCCGGCCATAGGCGCTCACTGGACGCCGGGCGAGAACAACGGCCGGCTGGACATCCACGTGCTGTTGGAAAACGACATCCGCTTGATGGAAAGCTTCGCCGGTCTGGGCGCGGGCCGGGAAGGGCTGAACGACGCGCTGGAAAATTTCAGCGCCAATGTGCTGCACGTGTTGCTGGCCGGCCTGTGGGGCATCCACGACGAAGCGCAAGTCACCGAACGGCGCTGGGAAATCGCCGGCCGCGACTATATGGCCTATATCGGCAATTTCGGCCTGCGCGGCGGCGCCGAGCGGCTGGAGCAAGCCTTGTTCGAGGCGCTGTTCCGCCAGGCCACCGCCGCGCTGCGCGCGGAAACGCTGTCCGGCGACGCGCATTGGACCCGGCTGTTCTTTTGCAATCTGAACGGCGAGTTCGTCTCCGAGGCGCTGCTGGACAATCAACGCTGGGAAGCGGGTCTGAGCCTGTTGGGCGCCTTGCCGTGGCCGGCGGCGCAGGGTTATTACAGCCTGCGCCATTTCATGCTGCTGCGCGCGGTGTGAGGCGGCTGCGGAGCGTAAATCGTGAACAGCTATCAGAGCCTGCTCAAAGTCTCGCGAGCAAGGGCGAGATAAGGCGAAAACGAGCGAAAAAGTGGAATGTACTCGTGGCACATGAGCATTTTGAGCTCGTACTCACCGTGCAACGCTTCACGACGCGCAGCAGACCTTGAACAGGTTCTCAGGCGCGGTAGCTGTCCGGGTCTATGCCGTGCTTGGCGAACTTGTTGTACAGCGTCTTGCGCGGAATGCCCAGCAGCTCCGCCGCCTGCATCACCTGGCCCTGGGTGCGCAGCAGCGCCTGCTCGATCAATTGCTTCTCGTAGGCGTCCACCCTCGCGTCCAGCGCGCTGGGCGCGTAGGCCGCGGTTTCGCCGCCGTCCGGCGCCACGCCCAGCACATAGCGCTCCGCCGCGTTGCGCAGCTCGCGCACATTGCCCGGCCAGGTCTGCGCCTGCAGGCGGCCCAATAGCGCCGGCGGCGTGTCCGGCGCCGGGCGGTCGAAGCGCGCCGCCGCTTGCTCCACGAACCATTGGAACAAGTCCGGGATGTCCTCGCGCCGTTCGCGCAGCGGCGGCAGCCGCAGCGACACCACATTGAGCCGGTAGTACAAGTCTTCGCGGAAGCGCCGCTCCCGGCTGGCCAGGGCCAGATCGTCCTTGGTGGCGGCCACCACCCGGCAGTCCACCGGGATCAGGCTGTTGGAGCCCAGCCTTTCCACCACCCGCTGTTGCAGCACCCGCAAGAGCTTGGCCTGCAAGGCCAGCGGCATGCCTTCGATTTCGTCGAGGAAGAGGGTGCCGCCGCTGGCGTACTCTATCTTGCCGATGCGGCGCTTGAGCGCGCCGGTGAAGGCGCCGGCCTCGTGGCCGAAAATTTCGCTCTCGAAAATGGATTCCGGCAGGCCGGCGCAGTTCAGCGGCACGAAATGACGCTCGCGGCGACGGCTCCAGGCGTGCAGCGCCTGCGCCACCATTTCCTTGCCGGTGCCGGTTTCGCCGTGGATCAGCACGTCGGCGTCGGTGTCGGCGACATTGGCCAGCGTCTCGCGCAGCGCCTGCATGGCCGGGCTATGACCGATCAGCACCGGTCCGTTGCTGCGCGCCAGGCTGGCGCGCAGTTCGCGGTTTTCCAGCGTCAGCCGGCGCTTGTCCAGCGCGCGTTGCACCGTTTCGATCAGCCGGCCCGGCGCATAGGGCTTTTCGATGAAGTCGTAGGCGCCGGCGCGGGTGGCCGCCACCGCCATCGCGATGTCGCCGTGGCCGGTGACCAGGATCACCGGCAGTTCCCGGTCCTGGTTCAGCGCCTGTTCCATCAGCTCCAGGCCGCTGAGGCCGGGCAGGCGCACATCGCTGAGCAGGACGGCGCGCTCGTCGCGCCTCAGCGCGGTCAGCGCGCTTTCGGCGTCGGCGTAGGCCTGCACCGGCAGGCCGGCCAATTCCAGCGATTGCAGCGTGGCCATGCGCACGGCCGGGTCGTCTTCAACGTAGATCACGCCCGCGCGGACGTTGGGGGAGGGTTTCATGAGGCGGACTCGCAAGGCCAGTTGATGATGAAGCGGGCGCCGCCGTCCGGGTGGTTGCAGGCTTCGATGCGGCCGCCGGACTGTTCGACGATTTCCTGCACGATGGCCAGCCCCAGGCCCAGGCCCTGGCCGCGCGGCTTGGTGCTGTAAAAGGGCTCGAACAGATGCGGCAGATCGGCGTCGGCGATGCCGGGGCCGTGGTCGCGCAGGCGGAATTCCAGCATGCCCGCCTTGTGCAGCAGGCTGATCTCCAGCCGGCCTCGCCCTTGCTGCCGCATCGCGTCTATGGCGTTGCCCAGCAGATTGGTGAACACCTGCTCCAGGCCGATGGCGTCGCAGGCGATGTCGGGACAGCGCGGCGGCAGGTCCAGCTCCAACTCCACCTGGGCCTCGCGCAGCGCCGGCTGCAGCAGGGTCAGCGTGTCGCGCAGCGCGGCGAGGGGATTGGTCTGGCCCAGCGGGCCGCGGTGGCGGCGGGCGAAGGTTTTCAGATCCCGGGTGATGTGGGCGATGCGCTCCACCAACTGGGAAATCTGGCCCAGATTGTCGCTGGCGTCGTCCGGGCGGCCGCGTTGCAACAGGGTCACCGCGTTGTCGGCGAAGGCGCGCAGCGCCGCCAGCGGCTGGTTGATTTCATGGGCGACCCCGGCCGCCATCTGGCCCAGCGCCGCCAGCTTGCTGGCCTCGGCCAATTGGCCGCGGGTGATGCGCAGGCTGTTTTCCGTCTGGATGCGCTCGCGGATTTCCGCCGACAGCTGGGTGTTGCTCAGCGCCAGATCGCGGGTGCGTTCCGCCACTTTGCGCTCCAGCTGGTCGTGGGCCTGCTGCAAAGCCTGTTGCGCCGCCAATTGCTCCCGCAGCCGGCTCAGCCGCAGCCGCCGGTAATGCCACAGCGTCAGCAGGCCCAGGCCGCTGGCCAGCAGCGTGCTCATGATGGCCAGCAAGGTGAGGTTGCGGCCGTGCATGTCCACCAGCAAGGTCAGCGTCCAGCCGGTTTGCGGCAAGGTCTGGCGGATTTGCAAATAGCGGCCGGCCAGCAGCTTGCGCTCGCTGTCCGGCGCCAGCCAGGCCTGTTCGCGCCAGCCCGCGTGCGGTTGCAGCAGCGCGAAGGGATGCAGTTTGGCGCCCAGGTATTGGCGGGTGGCGTCGATCTGGCGGCGCACCGCCGGCGGCAGCGGCTGCCAGGTGGCGAACTTCCAGTCCGGGTTGGCGCTGAGGAAGGCCACGCCGTGGCGGTCGCTGACCAAGACCGGCTCCGCGCCCTTGCGCCAGGCTTCCTCCAGCGGCGCCAGGCTGACCTTGACCACCGCCACGCCCACGATGCGGCGGCCGGACAAGACCGGCCAGGACAGAAAATAGCCCGGCTCGCGGCTGGTGCTGCCTATGCCGTAAAAGCTGCCGGACCGGCCGGCCAGCGCCTGCTGAAAATAGGGACGGAAGGCGTAGCTGTTGCCGACGAAGCTGTACGGCGACATCCAGTTGCTGGACGCCAGCGCGATGCCGTCCACGTTGACGATGAAGAGCGCCGAGGTGCGCGACTGCCGGTTCACCTGTTCCAGATAGCGGTTCAACGCCTCCACCCGCCGCGGATTGCGCGGGTCCGCCAGCAGGTTGAGGATGTCCTGGTTCAGCGCCAGCACATAGGGCAGATAGCGGTATTGCTCCAGCGTGGCGCCGAGGTTGGCGGCGTGCATCTCCGCCCGATGCCGGCCCTCGCGCTCCGCTTCGGTCAGCAGCATGCGGCTGGCCAAGACCCAGCCGCCGCCCAGCGCCAAGGCCAGCAAGAAGAGGGAGGGCAGGCTTTTCAGCAGGAAACGCAACGCGCGTGCGAGCATGGCGGCGGATCGGAAATCGGCGATGCCTCAGTCTACCGCAGCTTGCAGTTCCGCGGCTTCGTGGCGTGAATGTTCCTCCATCACCAGCCGGGTCAGCTCCCGTTTCAGATCGTTGAAGCCCGGCGCGCTGGGGTCGCGCGGGCGCGGCAGCTCCACCCGCACGTCGCGCTTGATGGTGCCGGGGCGGTAGGTCATCACCACCACCCGGTCCGCCAGGTAGATGGATTCCTCGATGCTGTGGGTAACGAAGATGATGGTCTTGCCGCTCTCCTGCCAGATGCGCAGCAGCTCGTCTTGCAAGGAGCGCCGGGTCAGCGCGTCCAGCGCGCCGAAGGGCTCGTCCATCAGCATCACCGGCGAATCCAGCGCCAGCACCCGCGCAATCGCCACCCGCTGGCGCATGCCGCCGGACAGGTCCTTGGGGAAGCGGTGGCGGAAGTCGCGCAGGTGCAGCTTGTCCAGCAGCGGCTCCACCGCGGCGCGGATCTCGGCCGGAGAGCGTTTCTGGATTTCCAGGCCGAAGCCTATGTTCTGTTCCACCGTCATCCACGGAAACAGCGCGTACTCCTGAAACACCATGCCGCGGTCCGGCCCGGGCGCGGCGACGCGCTGTCCGGCCACCAGGATCTCGCCGCCGCTGGGCGGCGCGAAGCCGGCGATGGCGTTGAGCAGCGTGGATTTGCCGCAGCCGGACGGGCCCAGCAGGCAGACGAACTCGCCGGGCTGGATGTCCAGCTGGATGTCGCGCAGGGCGATTACGTCGCCGCCCGGCGTCTTGAATACTTTTTGCACCTGTTGCACTTCGATCTGGGCGCTCATGCCTCATCCTTCCATGTCGCGCAGCAGTGGGGGCCGCTGTTGCGCGAATTCGTTCTTTGCGCCGCGCCCGCGTCGAGGCGGGCCCGGCGGCGCATTGTGATCAGAGCCTGTTCAATGTTCCGCGTGCTAGGGCGAGACAAGGCGACAACTGCCGAGAAAGCGGAATGTACGCGTGGTACATGAGCATTTCTAAGCGGTGCTCACCTTGCGAGGCCCCACAACGCGCAGCGGACATTGAGCGGGTTTTTACTGGTCGATGCCGCGATGCCATTTCAGCAGGCGGTTGTTCAGCCCCTGCATCAGCATGTCGATCAACAGGCCGAGAATGCCGATGGTGACCATGCCGGCGATGACCTTGTCGGTCCAGAAATACTCGCGCGCCTCCATGATGCGGTAGCCGACGCCGCTGTTCACCGCGATCATTTCCGCCACGATCACCACGATGAAGGCGGTGCCCATGCCCACCCGCGCGCCGGTGAAGATGAAGGGCGTGGCCGCCGGCAGGATTACCCGGCGGAACAGGGTGGCTCGGCTGGCGCCCAGGTTGCGCGCGGCGCGGATATAGATGCCGTCCACATTGCGCACGCCGGAAATGGTGTTCATCAGGATGGGGAAGAAAGCGCCTATGGTGATGAGGAACACCGCCGGCGGATTGCCCAGGCCGAACCACAGGATGGACAGCGGGGTCCAGGCGATGGGCGGGATCGGCCGCAGGAACTGGATCAAGGGGTTAAAGGCCCGGTACACCGGGTCGCTGACGCCCATGAACAGCCCCAGCAGCAAGCCCAGGCCGCCGCCCAGCGCAAAGCCCAGCACCACCCGCCACAGGCTGGCCGCCACGTCGTGGACCAGCTCGCCGGACAGCAGCCAGGCGAGATAGCCGCCGGAGGCCGGATCGTAGGCTTCCAGCGGCTGCCAGTAAGCCAGCCACTTTTGCAATACCGCCAGCGGCGAGGGCAGGATTTGCGGATTGATCCAGCCCAGGCTGGAACTGGCCTGCCAGATCAGCACGATGGCGATGGGCACCGCCAGGCTGGACCAGGCCTGGCCCAGCCGGGAAAACACAGTCTGCTGCATGATTTGCTCCCGCCGCCGTCAATTAACCTTGAGGTCCTGCTTGGCCTTGCTCAGCAAGTCCAGCTTCACCCAGTCCGCCGCCTTGGGCGGCTTGGCCATCTTGCCGATGCCGTACTGCTGCATCATGTCGGTGGTGGTCTGGATATGGGCCACGCTCAGATCGTAGCTGTACGGGGAGTTGGAGATCGCGTCCTGGAAATCGTCGGCGCTGATCTGGTTCTTGAACATATTCTCGCGCACGTATTTTTCCGCCAGCTTGGGGTTCTTGATGAAGGTGTTGGTGGCCTCCACAAAGCATTTGATCAAGCGTTCCGCCACGCCGCGGCGTTCCTTGTACATTTTCTCCGTCATCACCAGGGTGCGGATGGGCTCGCCCAGCGGGGTGTCGTAAGGCTTCAGCACTTCCACGCCGAAGCCCTTGTTGATGGCCTGGGACGACTGCGGCTCGGACTGGCTCATCGCGTCTATCTGCTTGCCCATCAAGGCCTGGTTCAGATCGGCGAAGGGCATGTAGATCACCTGCACGTCCTTGCCCGGTTTGTCGGACCAACTGAGCTTGTATTTGGCCAGCTCCGCCGCCAGCAGCAGCTCCTGCGCGCCGCCGCGCGCCACGCCCACTTTCTTGCCCTTCAAATCCTTGACGCTCTTGATGCCGCTGTCCTTGGCGGCCACGATGCGCGCGCCGCCCTTGGCGAAGCCGGCCACCGCGAAGATGGGCGCGCCGCCGGCGCGGCCGGCCACCGCCGCGTCCGCCGCGCTGGCGGCGATATCCACTTCGCCGGCGACGATGGCCGGCATGATGTCTATGCCTTTGGCGAACATGCGCTCCTCGATCTTCAGATCGTATTTGGGCGCAATCTCCTTCATATAGCTGATGGCGCCGTAGTGGGCGAACTTGAGATTGCCCAGGCGGACCACGTCGGCGGCGAGGGCGGGCAGCGAGAGGCCGCCGCCCAGGGCGGCGAGACAGAGCCAGGTGCGGATGCGTTGCATGGTGTTTCTCCTTTGCGGGTATGGGGCCGGGCGGAGCGCGGCAACCTTCTATTTATACGACGTTTGCATTTAAACGACGCGGCGACGCGGAGCGAGGCCGTGAGGTGGTTCTTATTAGGCAAAGCGCGTGCCAGCTCACTTCATCGTTAAACTGTTGATTTTCATGGCTTGCGTCGGGAGCGCGTGGCCGGATTCAGCCAGCGCCGCCGGCGGCTGTGCCAAAAGCGGCTCAGTCGTCGGCGGCGTAATAGCTACACTTATTCAGTATCGGCCAAGCGTTTTGCCGTCTGCTGGCGCAAGGCGTCCTCCCGAAGCTTGATGCGGTCGATGTAGCCGAAGATGTCGATGGGGAAGATCAGCACCTGTTCGACCAAGGCGAAGAAGCCGGCCCAATAGCCTTGCTCGGGTCCTTGCACCGAGAAATCGACGTCGGCGGCGATGCGCGCCAGCAAGGCGCGTTTCGGGACGTCGGGATTGTCCTGCAGGTACTGGATGAAATGGCCGGCGTATTCGCGTCCCAGCAAATAGGCCTGGCGATAATCGTCGGCCGGCGGCACTTGCCAGCAATGGACTTGAGGATGGTCCGGCAAGCGCGCGGCGAAGGGCAGTTCCTGATAGGAAACGGGTTTGAGATTGGGGCGGTAATGGCGGCGAATCGGGTATTTGACGGACATGCGCGCACTCCTGTTGATTCAGGCTGCCGATGGGGCGACGGGCAGCCGCAGGCTCATGGCAGGCGCATGGCAGGATTGGAGTTCCGGCGCCACGGTCCGGCGGGTGCGAGCACCCTCCCACCACGGCCTGCCCGTTTTAGGTATGGCTGAAGGGTGCAAGGGCACGGACCAAGCGGTTGCGGCGCTTGGGCCGAGGCGGCGGGGCCAGACTCCAATCTGGGCGCTGCCGGTTTGGGGCGGCGCGTTTGCGATTGTGCCTAGCGGAGATGAGGGGGTCAAGGCGGCATCGGCGCCTGGGCCGCTGATTGAGCCGCCCGGCCCGGGACCGGGCGGCGGCCGGGTCTTCTAGGCGTAAAACCGGGATTGTCCCTGCCAGGCGCTGGCGACGAAGTCTTGCACATGATCCAGGAATTTGTCATGGCGGCCCAGGCGGCTGTCGTCGGCCTGGCGGTTGGCCGGCAGCAGATAGAGCTGGCCGACGTGGCGCACCGGCAACAGCCCGTCCAGCGCCGGCACCAGATCGCCCTGGACGCAGTAATGACGGATATGGGCCGCGGCCGCGCGCGCCTGATCCAGATCGTTGCCGTGCCGCGCCAGCAGTTCGTTTTGCAGGCCGCGGCCGAACTGGGCGCTGCTGAAGCACTCGGCGTGAACGGGGCGCTGCGGGGTGGACAGCTGCATCGCCGCGTAGGCGGCCATGCCGCCGCCCAGCGAGTGGCCGCCGGTGCTGACGGTGTAGCCGGGCTCGCCGCTGCGCATCAGCGGCAGGCCGGCGGCCAGGCTTTGCAGCTTGCGGGTGAGCTGGGCAGCCTGGGCGTAGCAGGCGGGGCGGCCGCCAAAGGCGGCGTTGCCGATGTTGGCGCGCCACTGCCGCGCCACGCTGGCCAGGTTTTTCAGATTGCGCTGAGCGAGGCCGCCCACGCCGCGGCCGCTGGTGGTGCCGCCGAAGACCAGGCGGATGTCCCCCTCGGCCTTGTTGCGGAACACATAGGCCACCAGGCCGCTTTCCGGGTCCATCAGGCGCGCCTGCTGGGGCTGAAACTCCAGTGTGCTGCCCTTGGCCAGCAGCCGCGCCAGTTCCGCGTCCGGGCTCCATTGGGTGGCGCGCAGGCTGTCCAGATCCCGGCTATAGGGGAAGTTGGCGAGCAGGGCGCTGTCCTTGAGTCTTTGCCGGGCCGGCTCGGGGTTGAGCCGCTCCAGCGGCTGCGGCGCGCAGAGACCGTCCAGCGGATTGGCGCGCGGCGCGGTCCGCGTCGGGGCGGGGGCGTCCGCGCGGTTGGCTGTCTGGCTGAGCCGCGCCGATATCGGGCTGGCGGCGGCGTGGGAGCGGGCGGGTTCGTCCGCTGCCGTGGTTTGGGGCGCGGCGGCGCGGGAAGCTTGAATGAGCATGATGGGCAGACGCGTGAGAAGGTTGATCGCCGCATGCTAAAGGGACGCGGACGGCTTGCCTTGCAGATTTTACTCAGCCGGCGGTTACGGTTCCGTGATAATGACGGATTCGGGACGAATCCGCGGTGAACGGGAAGGGGATGCGATGGAGATGGAGACGGAGCGTTTATGGCTGCGCCAATGGCGGGACGAAGATCTGGCGCCCTTCGTCGCCATGGGGCGGGATCCGGAGGTGATGCGTTATTTTCCGGCGCTGCTGAGCGCGGAGGACAGCGCGGAAGGCATGGAACGCCAGCGCGGCTTGATCGCGACGCGCGGCTGGGGGCTATGGGCGCTGGAGGAGAAAGCGTCCGGGGACTTCCTCGGTTTCGTCGGCCTGGCGGTGCCGCGCGCGGAATTGCCGTGCATGCCCTGCGTGGAGGCGGGCTGGCGGCTGCGGCGCGCATCCTGGGGCCGGGGCTACGCCTCCGAGGCCGCGCGTCGGGCGCTGGCCTTCGGTTTCGAGACCTTGGGCCTGGAAGAAATCGTGTCTTTCACCGCCTTGCCCAATCTGCCGTCGCAGCGGCTGATGCAGCGGCTGGGCATGCGCAACGCCGGACGGGATTTCGATCATCCGGCCCTGGAGCCCGGGCATCCGCTGCGGCGGCATTGCCTGTATCTGTTGTCGGCGGCGGAGTGGGCCGCGGCGCCGCCCGAGGCTTGAAGCCGGGAGGGAGAACCGCCGCCGTCAGGCGGCTTTTTTATTGCCAGCGGCATGGCGGATAGGCTGCTTTTATGCGTGATGAGCGATTTTTGCAATTTCAGGCGGAACCCTGAGTTTAGGCTCTAGTCTATTAGAATTTTATATTACGCTTATTTATTGGCGTGAACGGGTGGCAGCCCGATCCGCGCCTCATCGTCCATGAGCCTGTTCCAAAGCGGCGCTCGCCGCGGCGGATTTTGAACAGACCTGAAAGCGACCCATGCCTCCCTCCTGTTTCTAATCTCCATTGGAGTCCGTGATGACCCAAAGCTTTACTCGGCGTTCGCGCTGGCTAAGCGGCCTGGCAGCCGCCGGCCTGCTGCTGACGCCGCCGGCGATGGCCGAAACCTTTGTGCCCGACACCCTGTTGAAGTCGGTGCTGTATTACAAGACCAAGAACCGCAGCCAGGGCGATCTCGGCGGTGACAAGATCGCCAAGGACTTCCTGAAAACGCCGGGCTCGGCCTACTCCGATCTCAATCTCCAGCCGCCCATCATCAATTCCATTGAGTGGAATAACGCGCTCAGCGATTTCAACCGCTACCACCGCGTCAATCTGAGCATGGACGATTCGGTCAAATTGTTCGCCAGCGAGGCGGGTCTGAACAAGGCCTTGCCGGGCGCGGACGTGGATCTGAACCGCCGCCGCGCCGGCTATCGCCAGGATGAGGACAAGCTGGTGTTGGCCAATGCCTTCAAGGCCGGGGTGGACGGCGACATCTTCTACAAGAGCCTGGACGTGTTCGGCTACGGTTACAGCACCATCGCCGCCAAGTTCGCGGTGGCGGCGCAGTTGCTGCGCGACGCGACGCAGAAAGTGCCGGCGGCCAAGCAGTTGCAGAACGGCATCCGCAAGGAGGTGCTGGACCGCTATCTGAGCAGCGCCACCACCGGCGTGAACAGCCTGTCTGAATACGACAAGCATTATCTGATGAACCTGCTGCACAACGAGGTGCGGCGCACCCGTTTCAATTCGTCCGGCTTCAAGAGCGGCCAGTTCCAGCCGGCCGCGCAGTTCCGCGTGGCGCGCCTGGCCGCGGCCTATCAGGACCGCAAGGGCTATCTGTTCGACTTCCCCTGCGCCAAGGACGGCAAGAACCTCTACCCGGAGAGCAGCGGCAAGCTGTGCTACGCCAATATGACCGACCAGAAGCTGAGCGACTGGTATCGCAAGCTCTATCAGCAGCAAATGAAGCCGCATCCGCCGTCCGAACAGGAAAGCAGCGGTTTCCAACGGCTGGCCAAGCTCTTGCTGCCGATCGCGCTGCTGATGGAGGGCATGGCGGCGATGGAGTTCTTCTCCACTTTGGAGGCGTCCGAATTGGGGGCCGAAGCGGCCTTGACCGAAGAGGAAGTGGCGGCCACAGAGTCCGGCTATCTCAGCCGCTTCTGCCGGATTTGAGCTTGGCGATCAAGCAATGCGAACAGGATTGAAGATGACTATGCGTACATTCAAGCAAGCGCGCAGGGCGGCGGCGGCCGTTCTGATGCTGGCCTTGTCCGCCGCGGCGCTGGCGGGCGCGACGGTGGACATCAGCAAGGTGACCGACAAGAACAGCCTGGTGCCCGGCGAACTGGTCAACGCGATGGAGTTTCACGTCAACGGCGTCAGCGGCGCGGCCAAGGCCAATCCGCCGTCCTCGTCCAAGCTGAAGAAGCTGGAGACCAAGTGGCGCGGAGCCACGGTGGCCCGTTTCGAGTACAACTATCCGGGCGGCACCCGCGTGTACAACGCGATGTCCGGCCAGGACACCGCGGATTTGCTGTACGAGGCCAATTCCCCGGGCCATAAGGCCTATCCCGGCTATCTGCGTCAGAGCAGCGTGGAAAAGGCCGCCACCAATGTGAACGTGCCCAATGGCAAGCTGTCCGCCATCATAGACAAGCAGGCGACGGACGCGGAGCTGAAGGCCTTGAAAACCTTTGAGAAGGACATCCTGGACGGCGCGGTGCCGCGCGGCGGACGCATGGTCGGCTATATCTCGCAAGCGCCGTGCGCGTCTTGCGACAATGTGATCCGCCAACAGTTGGCCAATCAGACCGACTACGTGTCCGACATCAAGATCTCTTATCTGCCCAAGGCGGCGGAGGAGGCGGAAAACAGCGCGGCGCGCGAGTTGGCGCATGAATTCAACGGACGTCGGCTGCAGTCCTTGAAGGAGAACGTGATGTCGCTGCGCGGCAACGCGGCGGCCAGGCTGAACGTGGGCGGCGGCACCGCCGGCTGCTTGTAGCCGCGGGCGGGGACCGGCCCGGCGCGCCTTCCTCAGAAGGCGGCCGGGCTTTTTTGCGTCCAAGGGCGGGCGCTCATTGCTGCCAGTGGTTGTAAATCGTTTGCAGTTTTCCGCTTTGCTGCAGCCGGGTCAGCGCGGCGTTGAATTGGACGGCGCGGCTGTCGCCCTTGGCGAAGGCGACGAAGCGCGGCATTTCCACCAGCGGTTTGGGCAGGATGCGCACATTGGGCAAGGCGCGCAGCTGGCGGGCGTAGTAGAGCAGCTGGCCGCGGTCGCCGACGATCAGGTCGATGCGGCCGGCCAGCAGCATCAGCAGCAGCTGTTCGGGATTGGTGGCGCTGGCGTCGCGCTTGAGCTGGGCTCTGTCGAAGGCGGATTCATAGGCGTAGCCGTGAACCTGGCCTATGGTCAGCGGGGCCAGGTCGGCCAGGGTGCTCCAGTTTTGCAGGCCGTGCTGCTTCAAGACCATGAACACGGTGCGGCCGGTGCGTATCGGGCCGGCCAGTTCGTACTGGCCGCGCCGCTCGGCGGTGCCGGCGAACTGAAAAGCCATGTCCACATCGCCGTTGCCCAGCATCTGCTTGACGCGTTCCCAGGGATAGAGGTGCAACTGATAGGGGATTCTGGCTTCCGCCATCACCGCCTGGACAATGTCCACGTCCAGGCCCTGGGGTTTGGCGCCGGCGTCGTTCTGGTAGCTATAGGGCGCGAACTGGATGTCGCCGGCGATGCGCCAGGTCTCCGGCTGGGCCGCCCAGGCCGCCCCGCAAAACAACAGCATGCTCAACACACGCCTCATGGTTGCCCCCGTCGTCGCCGCCTTCCGTTGGTATAGCCGGAGCGGGGCGGGGCGGCAAGCCGGGCGGTTTTTGCAAGCGTCCCGCGGCGGCCTTGCCGAGAATGGCCGTCAGGGGCGCCCCCTGGGCGGGGCGCGGTCGGTTCGCACTATCATTGACGGGGTAAGCCGCGATGTCTTCTTCCATTAATTTCAGCGCCGGCGGTCCGGCGTTTTCCCTGAGCAACGAGCGGGTGGCCCGCATGATGAGCGGCGATCGGCAGACGGCCACGCATATGAGCTTGTGGGACAAGTTCAAGGATGTGTTCCGCGCCGAGAAAAAGCAGGATGCGCTGAACACCCTGTTCAAGCTGGTGGACAGCCCGTCGCCGGCGCGCTCCTTCGATATTTTCAATCGCTTGGCGCAACTGGCCACGCCCAGCAACCGGAACTTGTTCACGGTCGCGGTGGCGCCGGAACAGGGCGGCGGCAAGATCAGTTACTGCATCAACGGTCAGCCGCTGAAAACGGAGCGGCTGTCGCAGGAGGGGCGTGAAGTGGTGCTGGCGCGTCTGGGCGCGCCGCTGGGCGCCGAGCAGGCTCAGGCGCAGGCGGCGTCGCTGGCGGATTACCGGATGGACGTCTCGCCGGGGCTGATGTATCTGCTGGACGGCGATTTTGCTTCCGGCGGGGTGCACAAGCGCTTTCACGCCGATACCGGGGTCTTGCAGGCGCGGGACGGGGTGGGCCGGGCGGATTTCGTCCGCGAAGGCCAGCTGGAGGCGTACGCCGAGTCGCGTCCGGCGTTGCGGGCTTATCTCTCCACCCAGCAGCAGATCGCCGCGCCGCCGGGCGTCAGCGACAAGTTCGCCTACGCCCGGGTCGAGCAGTACGACCCGGCGGTCATCGTCAGCCGCGAACTGGATGTCGGCCTGCCTCTGCTGTCGCTGGATCAGGCCCGCAGCGTGGCGGCGCAATTGGTGGACATGACCAGGACCTTCTACTGCCATCAGCTGTCCCACCGCGATCTGCACATGCAGAACCTGCTGGTGCACGAACGCAAGGAGGACGGCGCGGTGTTCCTGAAGGCGATCGACTTTGGCCGCGCCAAGTTCGGCGAGTCGTTCGAGGCGGAGCGCTTCAACGACATCGATTACCTGTTCAACCGCGAAGGCTGCTCGCTGGCGGAGACGGTGGGCCGCAACTATCTGGCCGGCAAGGATTCGGCGGTGGCCAAGAAACATTACCCCTTGCATAAGCTGCTGGAGCGTTTCAACGCACGCGGCGCGGAGGTGACGGAGACCTTGTCCGGCATCGGCAAGATGTTGAAGGCGGATTTGCAGATGGCGGGGCCGGAGGACGAGCGGCGCATCGATCAGGCGTTTGAGCGCGCCTCGGCCTCGGTGCAGATGGTCTTGGCCGGGCTGGCGCGTCCGCAGTTGGGGGTGGGTTTGCGCCTCTGAGAACCTGTTCAAACTCTGCTGCGCTTCGTGAAAAGTCGCCCGGCGAGTACGACTTCAGAATGCTCATGTGCCGTATGGCCATTCCGCTTCTTCAGCCGCAAGGCCTTGTCTCGCGCTTGCTCGCGAGACGTGGAACAGGCGCTGAGGATTTTCACGGTTCGCCGCGCGTCGGCGCCACGGCGCTGAAACCCGCGTGGAAAAGCCCCTCCCGGCCATGGCCGGGAGGGGCTTTCGCTTGCTTGGGCGCCGGCGGGCTCAGGCCGCGGCGGGCTGGGCGGGCTTTTTCAGCGCGCGCAGCGCGACCGCGGTGACGGCGGTGCCGGCCAGCAAGGCCAGCAGATAGAGGCCCAGATGGCTGACGGCGTTGGGGATGGGCAGTACGAAGACGCCGCCGTGCGGCACTTTCAGCTCCACGCCGGCCAGCATGGAGATGGCGCCGGCCACGGCGGAACCCAGCATCAGCGCGGGGATCACCCGCAGCGGATCGCGCGCGGCGAAGGGGATGGCGCCTTCGCTGATGAAGGCCAGGCCCAACACGCCGGCGGCCTTGCCGGCCTCGCGCTCGTCGGCGCTGAAGCGGTCGGCGAACAGCTTGGTGGCCAGCGCGATGCCCAGCGGCGGCGTCATGCCGGCGGCCATGGCCGCGGCCATCGGCGTATAGACCTGGCTGGCGATCAGGCCGGTGGAGAAGGCGTAGGCGGCCTTGTTGACCGGGCCGCCCATGTCGAAGGCCATCATCGCGCCGATGATGGCGCCCAGGACCAGCGCGCTGCTGCCTTGCAAGCTCTTCAGCGCCTCGGTCAGCATGCCCAGCAGGGCGGCCACCGGGCCGCCGATCACGTAGATCATCAAGAGGCCCACCAGCAGCGAGCCCAGCACCGGCAGGATGAGCACAGGCTTGAGGCCGTCCAGATTGCGGCCCAGCTGGATCTTGCGGTTCAGCCAGTCGGTGCCGTAGCCGGCGATGAAGCCGGCGATGATGCCGCCGAGAAAGCCGGAGCCCAGGCTGGCGGCCAGCATGCCGCCCACCATGCCGGGCGCGATGCCGGGACGGTTGGCGATGGAGTAGGCGATATAGCCGGCGAGGATGGGCACCATCAGCGCGAAGGCGGATTTGGCGCCGATCTGGAACAGCGCCCAGGCCAGGGTGCCCTTGTTGGCGTCGTCGAAGGCGTAGATGCCGCCCAGCGCGAAAGCCAGCGCGATCATGATGCCGCCGGCGGTGACGAAGGGCAGCATGAAGGAAACGCCGGTCATCAGGTGCTTGTACGGGCCGCTGCGCTCGCTGGCCGGTTTTTCCGGCGCGGCGCCGGCGGTGTCCGGCCGGTGGGGCGCGGCCTCGGCGATGGCGCGGCGCAGCAGCGCCCGGCCGTCGTTGATGGCGGCCTTGGTGCCGCTCTGGAACAGACGCTTGCCGTGGAAGCGGCTCAGCTCCACCTGGGTGTCGGCGGCGATCAGCACCAGATCGGCTTCGGCGATCTCGCCGGCGCTGAGCGCGCTCTGCGCGCCCACCGAGCCCTGGGTTTCCACGCGGATGGCGTGGCCCAGCGCCTGGGCGGCCTGGCTCAGGCCCTCCGCCGCCATGAAGGTGTGGGCGATGCCGGTGGGGCAGGAGGTGACGGCGACGATGCGCAGCGCTTCGGTTTGCGGGGAGCTCAGGGCCGCGGCCCGGCGGACGGCGTCGGCAGGATCGGCCAGGGCCTGGTCCAGGCTCAGGCGGAGCGCGGGCAGGCCGTCCAGGCGCGGATCGGCGGCGGGGCCGATCAGGAGCGCGGCCTGGGCGGCGGCGATTTCGGCCGCGTCCAGCGGCGGCGCGCCGTCCAGCTCCAGGCTGAGAGAATGCCCGAGCCCTTGGGCGGCCTGGCGCAGCGCTTCCGCGGCCAGCCGGCCCTGGGTGCTGCGTTCGCCGGAGGCGATGATGGCAAGTAGGTTCATGGCGTTGTTTCCCTTGTGTTTTTAGTTTGGAGCCGCAGGCGAAGCCCCCTGATGCCGCGTCGTTAACAGGCGCTTAGCCCAGGTTTCGCAGCCGGACTTGCGCCGCCAGCGCGCGCACTTGTTCCGGCGGCGGCAGGTGCGGGCCGACGCGCGCCAGCTTGGCGGCGGCGAAGGCCACCGCCAGCCGGGCTTCGGCCTCGCGGTCCAGTCCGTCCAGCCGCGCGGCGGCGAGGCCGGCCACCAGCGCGTCGCCGGCGCCCACGGTGCTGAGCGGTTGTTGCGCGGGCAAGGCGGCCAGCAGCGCGTGGTCGCGGCCGGCGAACAGCGCGCCGTCCGCGCCCAGCGACACCACCACTTGTTCCACGCCGCGTTGCAGCAGCCCGCGCGCGCCGTCCAGCACCGCGGCGGTGTCGGGCAGGGCGCGGCCGGCCCAGTGCTCCAGTTCGTGGCGGTTGGGCTTGACGCAATGCGGCGGCGCGTCGCCGTCCAGCGCCTGGCTCAGCGCCTCGCCGCTGCTGTCCAGCAGCAGCCGCGCGCCCAGCGGCCGCAGCAGCCGGCACAGCCGCAGATAGCTGTTGGCGGGCAGGCCGGGCGGCAGGCTGCCGCACAAGGCCACGATGTCGCCGGGGCGCAGCCGGGCGGCCAGTTCGGCGCCCACTTGTTCCAGCTGCGCTTCGCCGGCGGCGATGCCGGGCAGATTGATGTCGGTGGTGTCGCCGCTGGAGAGGTC
The DNA here is from genome assembly GCF_057808735.1 of Chromobacterium sp. FG89. Taxonomy (NCBI): domain Bacteria; kingdom Pseudomonadati; phylum Pseudomonadota; class Betaproteobacteria; order Neisseriales; family Chromobacteriaceae; genus Chromobacterium; species Chromobacterium sp. FG89. The sequence goes on from NZ_JBMDIQ010000024.1 coordinate 26,576, forward strand.
GGCCAGCTTGATGTTGACCCGGGTGTCGCCGGGCAGGCGCAGCATGTGGTCGGCGATGCGCTTGTCCAGGAACAACTGTTCGAAGGCTTCGCTGTTGTTGCGGCCCAGCAGGCCGCAGACGCTTACCGGCGCGCCCCAGTCCGCCAGGCAGCTGGCCACGTTGACGCCCTTGCCGCCGGCGTTGCTGCTGGCGCTTTGCGCCAGGTTGACCGCGCCGGGCGTCAGCCGGGCCAGGGCGATGGTCTGGTCCAGCGCCGGATTGAGGGTGAGGGTGTGGACGCGCGTGCTCATGTCAGCTCCCGTGCCAGCATGCGCACTTCGTCGGCGCTGTCGCAGGCCAGCGCTTGCTGCGCCAGCTCGCGCAGCCGGTCGTGGCCGTTGGCGCACAGCTTGGCCTTGACCGCGGCCACGTCGCGCGGGCTCATCGACAGCTCGGCCACGCCCAGGCCGGTCAGCAGCGCGGCGCCGAAGGGATCGCCGGCGATGCCGCCGCACACGCCCACCCAGCGCTGATGGCGGGAGGCGCCGGCCACGGTGTGCTGGATCAGCCGCAGCACCGCGGGGTGCAGGCTGTCGGCTTCGGCCGCCAGTTCTGGGTGCTGCCGGTCCATCGCCAGCGTGTATTGGGTGAGGTCGTTGGTGCCGATGGAGAAGAAGTCCACGTATTCGGCCAGTTGATCGGCCAGCATGGCCGCGGCCGGCACTTCCACCATGATGCCCAGCGGCACCGCCGGGGCGTCCAGCTCGCGGCGTATGCCTTCGCACCATCCCTTGAGCCGGGTGATTTCCTTCAGCGAGGTGATCATCGGGAACATGATGGACAGCGGCTGGCCGCCGCGGGCGGCGCGGTAGAGCGCGCGCAGCTGGGGCTCCAGCAGATCGCGGCGGCGCAGCAGCAGGCGTGAGCCGCGCATGCCGAGGAAGGGGTTTTCTTCGGCCGGCAGCTTCAGGTAATCCACCTGTTTGTCGCCGCCTATGTCCAGCGCGCGCACGATCAGCGGCCGGCCGTCCAGCGCGTCCAGCATGGCGCTGTAGGTGTGGAACTGTTCGTCCTCGCTCGGCGCCTGCTCGCGTTCCAGGAACAGGAATTCGGTGCGCATCAGGCCCACGCCCTCGGCGCCGGCGTCCAGCGCGGCGGCTACCTGGTCCGGACGGTTGATGTTGGCGGCGATTTCCACGCGGTGGCCGTCCGGCGTCACCGCCGGGCGCTGCCGCTGTTCCGCCTGCTGCTGCTGGGTGCGCAGCTGGGCCTGCAGCCAGTCGCGGGCGGAGGCCAGGTCTTGCTCGCCGGGGTTCAGATAGAGCCGGCCGCCCAGGCCGTCCAGAATGGCCGGGGTGCCGTCGGCGATGTCCAGCAGCGCAGGGCCGCCGGCCACCAGCGCCGGCAGGCCCAGGGTGCGCGCCAGGATGGCGGTGTGCGAGGTGGGGCCGCCCTGGGCGGTGGCCAGCGCGCGGATGCGGCCGGTGTCCAGGGTGGCGGTGTCGGACGGGGTGAGGTCGGCGGCCAGCAGGATGCAGTCGTCGCCGTCGATGTCGGCCAGCGTGGCGCTGTTCAGCGCCGGGTCCAGCTGGCGCAGCACGCGGCGGCCCACGTCGCGCAGGTCGGCGGCGCGCGCCGCCAGCAGCGGGTTGCCCAGCGCGGCCAGCTGTTCCGCCATGCGCTCCACCGCCTGGTGCCAGGCCCATTCCACGCCGTGGCCGCCCACCATCAGCTGGCAGGCCAGGGTGATCAGATCGGTGTCGGACAGCAGTTCCGCCTGGGCGTGGAAAATGCCGGCCTCGGCCTTGCCCAGCCGGCTGGCGGTGGCCGCGGCCAGTTCGTTCAGTTCGGCGCGGGTGGCGCTCAGCGCCGCGTGCAGGCGGTCGCCGCCTTCGCCCAGCGCCACCGGGCGGTCCGGCACTTTGAGCTGGCCGGCGTGCAGCACGCGCACCACGCCGATGGCGAGGCCGGGGCTGGCGGCGATGCCGGCGATGGACAGCGGGTGGCCGGGCGGGGTCCAGCCCTGTTGCGCGGCCAGCAGCTGCGCTTTTTGCGCGGCGAGCGCGGCGTCGGTCTGTTCCTGGGCCGAGGCGTCGCGCATCGCGGCCAGCAAGCCGGACAAAGCGGCGGCGGCGTCCGGCCCCTGGGCGGACACGGTGACGGTGTCGCCGTGGCGCAGGCCCAGTTGCAGCAGGCTGATCAGGTTCTTGGCGTCGGCGGCGTCCTGGCCGTGGCGCACTTGCAGCTGGGCGGCGTGGCGGCGCGCGGCTTCCACCCATTGCGCGGCCGGGCGCGCGTGCAGGCCGTTGGGGTAGTCGACTATCCATTGCGCGCGCTCGGCCAGATCGGCCGCGGCGTCGACGGCGGCGGGCGGCGCGTCTTCTTCCAGCAGGGCCAGCACCCGGGCCGGTTCTGCGGCAGTGAACAATTGCTCGAGCCTGGCCTCGTCCTGCAGCAGCCGGGTCAGCCGGCGCAGCAGGGTGATGTGTTCGTCGGATTGGGCGGCGATGGCGAACAGCAGCCGGGTGCGCTGGCCGGGGTTCCATTCCAGGCCGTCCGGGATCTGCACGATGGCGATGCCGGTGCGGCGGATCAGCTGACGGTCTTCCACCATGCCGTGCGGAATGGCCAGGCCGTTGCCCAGGAAGGTGTTGGCCACCGCTTCGCGCCGCAGCAGGCTGTCGATGTAGGCCGGGTCTATGCAGCCGGCGTCGGCCAGCAATTGTCCGGCCAGGCGGATGGCCGCCTCTTTGTCGGCGGGCTGACAGCCCAGCCGGATCAGTTCGGGCTGGATCAGGGAGGAGGGCGATCCGGTGTCGTGCATGGCGGTCTCTTCTGTCGGTTCAATTGGCAGCGCGGTTCCGGGAACCCGTTCACGGCCCGACGCGCAAGCGGCGCGGCTTGGGACAGGCTCGGTATGGCGGATCGGCCCGCGCCCGCCAGCTGTCATTGCGGAGGGGCGGCGCCGTTCACGCGCTGAGTGGATTGAAAACGATTACATTTTTTCTGTCAATACAGTCGTAGTTTCGCCGCTACATCTTTGCGCCGTCTCAAGCGGCAGTGTTGTAAAATTACGCTTTAAGGGTATGCTTGCGTAAACCCAGTTTCTATCTTGGTAAGAGAAAACGATTTCATATGACGGTCAGCATCAAGGATGTGGCGCTGGCGGCCGGCGTGTCGGTGGCCACCGTATCGCGGGCCCTGGCCAAGGGCCCGGTGAGCGCGGCGCTGAAGGCCAAGGTGGAGGCGGCCATCGCCGCCACCGGTTATCGGCCCAATTTGTCCGCGCGGCGCTTGCGCTCGCGGCACAGCGACACCATAGGCCTGATCGTGTCCGACATCCGTAACCCCTTCTTCACCGCGGTCAGCCGCGCGGTGGAGGATGTGGCCTACCAGGCCGGCATGCGGGTGATTCTGTGCAATACCGACGAGAACCCGGACAAGGAGGCGATGTACCTCAGGCTGATGCAGGAGGAGCGCGTCACCGGGGTGATCTTCGCCGCCACCCGCGCCACGGCGGAGACGCTGGACGCGGAGGCGCTGGGGTTTCCGGTGGTCTTGATCGACCGGGCCGCGCCCGGCGGCGCGGCCGACGCGGTGGTCTTGGACAACGCCGCCGCCGCCGGTCTGTTGGTCGGCCATCTGCGCGAGCAGGGCCATGACCGCATCGGCGGGCTGTTCGGCAATACCAGCAGCACCGGCGCGGAGCGGCACGCCGGCTTCGCCGCGGCGCTGGCGGCGGCCGGGCTGGCCGCGCCGGCGCGCTTCGTCGCGCCCACGGCCGAGGCGGCGCAGCAGGCGGTGTCCGCCTGGCTGACGGAGGCGGAGGCGCCGCGGGCGCTGGTGATCAGCAACGGCCTGCTGCTGCTGGGGGCGATGCGCGCGGTGCGCGCGCTGGGCCTGGCCTTGCCGCGCCAGCTGGCGCTGGCCGGTTTCGACAACGACAGCTGGACCGAGCTGGCCGGTCCGGGGCTGACGGTGATCGAGCAGCCGGTGGACGAGATCGGCCGCGCGGCGATGGCGATGCTGCTGGAACGGCTGGAACAGCCGCAGCGGCCCACGCGCAAGGTGGTGCTGACCGGCCGTTTGGTGGTGCGGGGCTCCAGCCTGGCCGAGGGCTAGCCGCCGCGCTTGTGGCGGCGGCGAGACAGCCCCTGGTCTGGCGCGGAAGGCGGCCGCGGTTTTGATTTTTAATGTATTAAATATTGTGCCATGATTTGCCGATGCCGTTTCAGCCATCGCCGCCCAGCCGGGCGGCCGTCAGGAGGAGGCCCGCCATGGACACGCGTTACGCCGGGGACATTCATCTTTCCACACGCCAGGCGGCGGACGGCGACAAGCTGGATTTCTGGCTGAGCGAGGTGGACCGCCTCTTGGTCCGGGTGGAGTGCGACCGCCGTCCGGAAGAGCTGCTGGAGGCTTCGCTGGACTGGCAGGATTTCGGCCTGCTGCGCATGGCCACGATACGGGCCAACCAGCACGCGGTGACGCGCAGCGGGCATAGCCTGAGCCGGGACGGCCGAGACTCCATCTTCGCCTGTTTGATGCTGCAGGGGCAGGGCTTCAGCCATCAGGGCGTGGAGTGCGCCCGCCACGGCCCGGGCGATGTGGTGCTGTACGATACCGCCCGCCCTTACGGCCACGGCTTTCCGGCCGATATGGCGATGGCGGTGCTGGACATTCCGCGGTCCTTGTTCCAGGAGCAGGTGGGGGTGTGGAACGAGCGCGGCCTGGTGCGCATCGAGCGCGCCGCCGGCATGGACGCCTTGGCCGCCCATCGCCTGCTCAGCGGCGGCGAGGCCGCGCGGCGGCATCTGGCCAGCCAGTTGCTGGAATGGCTGCATTCCTTGTGGAGCGCGCGCCTGGGCCTGCCGGCCTCCCGTTCCACCTTGTGCAGCCTGTGGCGGGCCAAGGCTTATATCGAGCGGCATCTGGCCGAGGACGATCTGGATTGCGAGCGCATCAGCCGCGCGGTGGGCGTGTCCGCGCGTCAGCTGGCCCGCATCTTCGAGCAGGAGGGCGAGTCGGTGACGCGCCACCTGTGGGGCCGCCGGCTGGAACGCTGCCGCGTGGACCTGGCCGATCCGGCCTTGCGCCATTTATCGGTGAGCGAGCTGGCTTTCCGCTGGGGCTTCAACCATATCGCCCATTTCTGTCGCAGCTATAAACGCCGTTATGGCGAAACGCCGAGTCATACCCGAGCCGAGGCCCTGGCCGCGCGCGTCCTTCCCAGACAACAAGACTGTCCTCATTAGGCAAATTTCGCGTTCTCCCCATCGTTAGAGTGGATGGGTCCGCTGCGCTTTCTGGCGCGGCGGACGCCCAACTAATAAAGAGGAGACACCATCATGCACACACGAATGGGCGGTTCGCCGCCGGGCGGCCGCGCGCGCGCCGCTGGCGAAAGAGAGGCCCGCCATGCGCCTCTCCTATGAAAACAAATTGTTGGCCATCCTGGCGCTGAGCTTCGGTTTCGTGTTTTTCGACCGGCTGGCGCTGTCCTTCCTGTTTCCCTTCATGGCGGCGGAACTGCGTTTGAGCCCCGCGCATCTGGGCATGCTGGCGTCGGCGCTGGCGCTGACCTGGTCGCTGTCCGGCCTGGGCCTGGGCGCATGGTCGGACCGGCGCGGCGCGAAGAAGCCGATGCTGGTGGCGGCGGTGCTGGCGTTTTCGCTGTTTTCCGCCGCTTCCGGCCTGGTGGCCGGCTTTCTGTCCTTGCTGCTGTTCCGCGCGCTGATGGGCGTGGCGGAAGGACCGGTGCTGCCCATTTCCCAATCCTTGCTGGCGGCGGGGTCCACGCCGGCGCGGCGCGGTTTCAATATGGGCATCGTCAACGGCTCCGCGCCGGGCTTGCTGGGCGCGGTGCTGGGGCCGCCGTTGCTGGTGGCGCTGGCCGAGGCCTACGGTTGGCGCGCGGCCTTCTATCTGTCCTGCCTGCCCGGCCTGCTGATCGCCTGGCTGGTGTGGCGGCATGTGCGCGAGCCGGCGCCCGCGCCGGCGCCGGCCGGCCGCGGCGGCGGTTTCGCTTCGTTGCTGGCCGAGCGCAACATCCTGCTGTGCGTGTTGATCGCCTGCAGCTACATCACCTGGTTCATCATCCTGATTTCCTTCACGCCCACCTTTCTGATCCAGGTCAAGGGCATGAGCCCGCAGGCGATGGGGGCGGTGATGAGCAGCCTGGGCTTCGCCTGGGTGGCGTGGGGCGGGCTGGTGCCGGCGATTTCGGACCGCATCGGCCGCAAGCCGGCCATGGTGGCGTTTTCCCTGATCGCCGCTTGCTGCCCGCTGGTGTTGCTGAACGTGGACCGCATGGTCTGGCTGTTGCCGCTGGTCTTCCTCACTTACACCGGCCTGGGCTGCTTCACCCTGTTCATGGCCACGATTCCGGCGGAGACGGTGTCGCCGCGGCGCATCGCCACCGCGCTGGGCATGATCATGGGGGTGGGCGAGCTGGCGGGCGGTTTTGTCGCGCCCACGGTGGCCGGCTTCGCCGCGGACCGCTACGGCCTGTCCATCGTGATGTGGATCGCCATGGCCGGCGCGCTGCTGCCGGCCTTGCTGTCCTTGGGCCTGCGCGAAACCGCGCCGCTGCGGCTGAAGCCGGGCGGGGCCGCGCTGGAAGCCGATCAGGCGCCGACCTGAGCCGCCATTCTCATTGCGCGTCCCGCTGCGCCGGGACGCCGCACTCCCTGACGGAGATCATCATGCACAAGACCTTGATCAAGGCGCTGGCCGGGCTGTCGGCGGCGCTGGCCTGCGCGACGGCTCAGGCCACCCAGTCCGGCGCGGACACCATAGGCGCCGGCGCCGAGGGTTTTCTCGCCGGCGCGCTGCCGCCGGCCGGCTGGTACGGCGTGTTCTATTACACCCATTACCAGGCGGACCGCTTCAACGACGACGCCGGCCGTTCCGCTGCGCCGGGCTTTAAGCTGAGCGCCGACGTGCTGGTGCCGCGGCTGCTGTATATGTCGGACCGGACGCTGTGGGGCGGGCGCTTGGGCGGCTTCGCGCTGGCGCCGCTGCCCAGGCTGAGCCTGGACGCCGGCGGCGCGCATGAGAGCCGCGGCGGCCTGGGCGACGCGGTGCTGGGGCCGGTGCTGGCCTGGGGCGACGCCGGGCCGCTGCACACGGCGCTGGCGGCCGACATCGTGCTGCCCACCGGCGACTACGACCGCAATCGGATGTTGAACCTGGGGGCCCATCATTACTCGCTGCGTCCGGTATTCGCCTTTTCCTATCTGCCGACGTCCGGCTGGGAGCTGTCGTCCAAGATCAGCTACACCTTCAACGGCAAGAACCGCGATACCGATTACCAATCCGGCCAGCTGTTCCACTTCGATTACTCGCTGAGCTACGCGGCCGGCCCGGCCTGGAGGCTGGGCTTGAACGGCTACTTCATCAAGCAGACCACGGACGATGTCCAGTACGGCCGGGCGGTGGCGGGCAACGGTTTTCGCGGCCAGGCTTTCGCCATCGGTCCGGCGCTGCGTTACCAGTTCGACAAGGCCGGTCTGGAATTGAGGTGGTTGAAGGAGTTCGATGTGCGCAACCGGCCCGAGGGCAGCGCAGTCTGGGCCAAGCTGGTGCTGCCGCTGTAGCGGGCGGACATGGGGCTTGCAAACACGGCCGGGCGCTTGCGTCCGGCTTTTTTCTTGGCGGAGCCGCGCTCCCGCGCGCGCTCGTTTTCATTTTCCTCTCTTGCTTCTTCTTTCTTCACCGCGCCGTCATCGAGATGCCGCATGATTGGAATTCTTGTGCAATCCAGTGCGCTTCCCATTCCGCGACGCAGTCCGGATGACCGCTGCCCGCCGCAGGCCTGGCGGTCCCAAATTCGTCATGGCGGGCAAGTTGATCGCTTATTGCGCATCTCCCCGCAGCTTGTCGCTGAGTTGGAAAGAAAATCCATGAGTAAGCTTGAGCCACGCCATCACAGACAGGGATGGGAAATCGCGCTGATTTTAGTCACCGCCTTATGGGGGTGGTCCTTTGTCGCTATTCACGATGCGCTGAATGATCTAAGCGACTCGGCGTTTAACGCCTACCGGTTTCTCATCGCCGCGCTGGCGATGTGGATCGTGGTGCGGGTCAAAGGGAGTCGATTCTCGCGGCAGGATGTTTTCGGAGGCGTCGCCGCTGGCGTCGCTCTATATCTGGCCTTCTTTTTTCAAACCAAGGGCTTGGCTTACACCACGGCTTCCAATGCCAGTTTCATTACGGGCTTGGCCGTTGTCTTTACTCCGCTGTTTGCTTATTGGCTGTTAAAGGTGCGCCCGGAAAAACGTCAGCTATTCGGCGCAGCCACGGCGACGATTGGGCTTGCTTTGCTGACCTTGAAAAATCTGGCCATGCATTGGGGAGATATGCTGGTTGTGCTTTGTGCGGCTTCCTTCGCTTTGCACATTGTTGTTTTGTCCAAGGTCAGCAAAACAGCGCGGGTATTGAACATCGCCTTTGTCCAGGTCGCGGTCGTGGGGGGCTTGTCCTTGCTGCAGTCATTGGCTTTGAATGAGTTCTCGCTTCCCTTTCGAAGCGAGACGATGACGGCGATTCTTATCATCGCCCTATTGGGAACGGCAGTCGGTTTTTATGTGCAGACCCGGGCCCAAGTGGCCTCTTCGCCCAATCGAATCGCATTGATCATTGTGCTGGAACCGCTGTTTGGCGGTGTTTTTGCTTATTTTCTGGCCGGCGACCGCTTGTCGCCTTTGAATTTACTGGGGGCCGGGCTGATTATTCTGGGCATGCTGATCACGGAGTTTCATTTGAAGGCAAGCCGTGCCGGAGCGGATTAACCCTTCGCCGCGGGTCTTGACGCCGCGGCCATGGCGGGCCGCATCTTGCGCGGCTTGGATGTTTCCATCCCCGCCGTCGCAGGATCTTGAAACGCAGGGGGCGGTGCTTACTGGCCGCTGAGCATGAATTCCGCGCAACGCTCGGCGATCATCACCACCGGCGCGTTGGTGTTGCCGGAGACGATGGCGGGCATCACCGAGGCGTCGCAGACGCGCAGGCCGGCCACGCCCTTGACGCGCAGCCTCGGGTCCACCACCGCGTCGGCGTCGGCGCCCATGCGGCAGGTGCCGGCCGGGTGGTAGACGGTCTTGGCGAACTGGCGGATGTGTTGTTCCAGCAGCGCGTCGTCGGCGTCTTCGGCCGGCGAGGGCAGCAGTTCTTCGGCGATCAGCCGGCGCATGGACGGCGCCCGCAGGACGCGGCGCGCCAGCTTGACGCCGCGCAGCAGGCCGGCGAGGTCCTCGGCCTCGCGCAGGGCGCCGCTGTCGAAGCGCAGCGGCGCGGCCGGGTCGGCGGAGGCCAGCGCGACGCTGCCGCGCGACTTGGGGCGCAGCAGGCAGGGGTTGATGGAAATGCCGTGGCCGGGCAAGGGCTCGCGGTCGACGTCGCCCACCAGGGTGGGCAGCACGTGGAACTGGATGTCCGGCCGGCCGCCGCCGCCGGTGTCGACGAAAGCGCCGGACTCCACCACGTTGGAGCTCAGCAAGCCGGTGCGGAACAGCTGCCATTGCAGGCCGTGGCGCAGCGCGGCCAGGCCGCGGTCCTGGCCCAGCAGGCTGATGGGCGCGCGGGCGCGGCCGTAGACCGACACTTCCAGATGGTCCTGATAGTTGGCGCCCACTTGCGGCGCGTCGCGCAGCACGGCGACGCCGTGTTCGCGCAGCTGCGCCGCCGGGCCGATGCCGGACAGCATCAGCAGCTTGGGGCTGGACAGCGCGCCGGCGCAGAGCACGATTTCCGCCGCGGCGCGCGCGCGCTGGACGCCGCCGGCGTCGCGCCATTCCACCTGACAGGCGCGGCCGCCGTCGAACCCGATTTTTTGCACATAGCAGCCGGTGCGCAGGTCCAGCTTGGGGTCTTGGCGGACCGCGGCCAGATAGGTGGCGGCGGTGCTGCCGCGCTGTCCGTCGAAGGTGGTGGTGTGGTAGAAGCCGACGCCGGCCTGTTCGCGGCCGTTGAAGTCGTCGTTGTAGGCCAGGCCGGCTTCCTGCGCGCCCTGGACGAAGGCCAGGCTCAGCGGATGGCGGTAGCGGGCGTCGCTGACTTTCAGCGGCCCGTCCACGCCGTGGTAGGGCTCGGACAAGCGCATATGGCTTTCCGCCTTCTTGAAGGCGGGCAGCACTTGCGACCATTCCCAGCCCGCGCAGCCCAGGGCGGCCCAGTCGTCGTAGTCGGCGGCCTGGCCGCGGATATAGACCATGGCGTTGACCGAGCTGCCGCCGCCCAGGGTGCGGCCCTGCGGGACGAAGATGCGTCTGCCGGCGGCTTCCGGCTGCGGTTCGCTGCGGTAGGTGACGGTGCGTTCGCTGCCCAGCACCTTGATGAAGGCGGCCGGCATGCGAATGTAGGGGTTGTCGTCCGGCGGGCCGTCTTCCAGCAGCAGCACGCGCTTGCCGGCCTGGATCAGCCTGTGGGTCAGCACGCAGCCGGCGGAGCCGGCTCCGATCAGGATGTAGTCGTAGTCGCGCATGGCGTCTCCCTTGTGGTCGCGCCGCCCTTGGACTGTTTGAGGATGGGCGGTCGCTCCAGCATAGGGCGGCCGCGCGCGGCGGCCTTGACCCGGCGCGCCCCGGACCTTGACCGCCGCGGACGCGGCGACGGGAGGCGGGCTCAGCCCTGGCGGATCAGCGCGCGCAGCACGCGCTTGCAGGCGGCCAGATCCTGTTCGTCCAGGCCGGACTGAATCTCCCGCTGCTGCTGGCCGGCGATGCGCCACAGCGTGGCGGCCTGCTCGCGGCCGGCCTCGCTGAGGCGGCAGCCGGCGGCGTCGCGGCTCAGCAGCCCCTTGCGGCGCAGCTCGGCCTCGGCCAGTTCTATCGCCTCCGGCGGCATCGCCGTCTCGCGTTGCAGCGCGCAGGCATCCTGTTCCGCTTGCTGTTCCAGCACCAGCAGCAGCCGCGCTTCGCCGCCGCTCAGCCCGGTGGCGAGCTGGCGCGGCCGGTAGCTGGCCTGGTAGGCCTGCAGCGCCTGGGTCAGCAGATAGAGCAGATTGTCGCCCAGCCAACCGGGCAGCGGTTCCGCGGCGGCGGCCGGGCGCGCGCGCGGCAGCGCGGCGGCGTACACGCCCTGGTGGTAGAGCAGCGGCGCGGCGCCGCAGTCGTCGAAGGTTTCGACCAGGCCCAGCAGAATCCAGTGGTCGCCGCCGTCCAGCTTTTGATGCAGGCGGCAATGGAAGCGGGCGGCGCAGCCGTCCAGCAAGGGCGCGCCGCCAAGGCCGGTTTCCGGCGTCAGGCCGGCGAATTTGTCGGCGCTGGGGCGGGCGAAGCGGTTGGACAGCTCGATCTGGTCGGCGGCCAGCACATGGACGACGAAGTGGCCGGCCTGTTCGAACACCGCGTTGCTGGCGGAGCGCTTGTCCAGGCTCCACAGCACCAGCGGCGGGTCCAGCGAGACGGAGTTGAAGCTGTTGGCGGTGACGCCGGCGCGTTCGCCGTCCGGCGCGGTCGCGGTGACGACGGTGACGCCGGTGGCGAAGTTGCCGAGCGCGCGGCGCAGCGCGCGCGCGTCATGGGCAGGGGCGGGTGCGTTCATGGCGTGTCCTCGGGGCCGTCCGGCGCGGGGCCGGCGCGGCGCGGGTGGGAGGGGCTAATGTCGGTAGAGCCTGTTCGCGATTTCGCGGGCTGGAACGGGGCAGGGCGAAAACCACTGGGACAGCGGCTTTGCTCATACGGCGCATGAACGTTTCGAAGCGGCGTTCACCCTGTCGGGCCTCAGGGAAGATCGTAAACGGCTCGTCTAGACCATGGCGGGGTCCGGCTCCAGCCCCAGCAGCGAACGGCCCAGGATCTGGGCGCAGACGTCGTAGTCGGTGTAGGCGTGGGCGCCGGTCATGTGCGAGTCGCGGAACAGCCGCTGCGCCTCGTTTTCCAGCCGCCAGCAATTGCCGCCCATGGATTCGAACAAGCGGTCCACCGCCTGGATGCACATTTTCACCGCGTAAGCCTGATTGGTGCGCCAGAAAGCCAGCGTTTCCGCCGTGGGATAGCGTTTGGCCGCGCCGTGCTCGGCGTGCTCGCGCCAGCTGGCTTCCAGCAAGGCGCGCGCGGCCAGCACTTGGTGGGTGGATTCGGCCAGCCGCATATAGGCGGGCAGCGCCGCGCCCACCTGGGCGCCGGTATAGGCGCGGATGCGGTTGCGGCTGCGCTCCTTGAACACTTGCAGCATGCGCTCGGCCACGCCCAGGCTGATGGCGGCGAAGCCGCTGGCGAAGTAGGGCCGGTAGGGCGCGTAGAAGATCTTGCTGTCCGGGTACAGGCCGAAGCCGGCGGAGCGGCCTTCCATCATGTCCTTGGCCGCTTCGATCCGGTGTTCCGGCACGAAGACCTTGTCCACCAGCAGGGTCTTGGTGCCGCTGCCCTGCATGCCGGCGGCGCGCCAGTCGTCGCGGATTTGGTAATCGGCGCGCGGCACCACGCCGAAGCAGTATTGCGGCTCGCCGTCCGGGCCGGGGCGGCGGAAGCCCAGGATCGCCCATTCGGCGTGGTCGCAGCCGCTGCTCCAGCCCATTTCTCCGCTGAGCAGCACGCCGCCGTCCGCGGCCTCGGCCCGGCCCAGCGGCGCGATGCTGCTGCTGGCGGTGGCGTCCGGCGCGCCGCCCCAGACTTCCTCTTGCAGCCGGGCGGAGAACAGCGCGATCTGATGGCTGTGGGTGGCCAGCAGGCTGGCGGCCCAGGCGGTGCTGGCGCAGGCGCCGGCCAGCGCCGCCACGCAATCGGCGAATTCGGGCAGGCTGATTTCCAGGCCGCCGTAGGGCCTGGGCTGAAAGGCGCGATGAAAGCCCACGCTTTTCAAGAGGGCGATGTTTTCCGCCGGCACGGTGCGTTCGCGTTCCGCCCGCTCCGCGTTGGCGGCGATGGCGGGCAGGATGGGGAGCAGGGTTTCCAGCAAGGGGTTGGGGTGGCGCATGGAGGTCTCCTTTGTGCTTGATGGCGCTGAAGCGGCCCGCCTTTGGCGGCGGGCGTTTCAATAATGAATACATTCAGCGAATTTGCATTATGGATAGCGACACCACGCACTGGAATGCATCTTCCAAGCTGTCTTAGGTACTTTTCATGGCGCTTCAGCATGAACGGCGGCGACGACGGGCCGGCGCCAGCGTATCGGCGACGCGGCTTGCTCGGCCTCGTGCTCCGGCCCCAGCGGGATGTCGCGGCGGTCGCGCAGCAAGAGCGCGGAGGCGAGGCCGATCAGCGTCATGCCGCTCAGATAGGCGGTCACCGCGGCGGTGGAGCCGGTCTGGGCGATCAAGGCCTTGGCGATCATCGGCGCGAAGGCGCCGCCGAGGATGGCGCCCAGCGCGTAGGAAATGGAGACGCCGGAGAAGCGCACCGAGGCGGGGAAGAGCTCGGCGTAGAAGGCCGATTGCGCGCCGTACGTCAGGCCGGTGCCCACCGACAGCAGGCACAGCGCCAGCAGCACCGCCGGCAGGCTGGCGCTATTGATCAGCGGGAACAGCGTCAGCACGCCGGCCAGCTGCACGCCGAAGCCGATCAGGTAGACGCTGCGGCGGCCGATATGGTCCGACCAGACGCCGGCCAGCCAGGTGAAGGCCATCCAGCAGGCGGAGGCGAAGGCGACGGCGAGCAGCACCGGGGTGCGCTCCATGCGCAGCGCGCCGGCGGGGTCGGTGGTGTAGTTCTGGATGAAGCCGCCGGTGGTCATGTAACCGACGGCGCTGTTGCCGGCGAAGAGCAGCGCGGCCAGCAGCACCAGCGGCGCGTGGCGGCGGAACAGGTCCAGCACCGGGGTGCGCGATCCGGCCTTGCGCGCCTTGATCTCCTCGAAGACCGGGCTTTCCTCCACCGAGCGGCGCACCCATTGGCCGATGAACAGCAGCACGACGCTGAGCAGGAAGGGCACGCGCCAGCCCCATTCCAGGAAGGCGTCGCCGGGGGAGACCACGCCGCTCATCAGCGCGAACACGCCGGAGGCCAGCAGCAGGCCCAGCGGCACGCCTATCTGCGGGAAGGCGCCGTAGCGGCCGCGCTGGCCGCGCGGCGCGTGCTCCACCGCCATCAGCACCGCGCCGCCCCATTCGCCGCCGGCGGAAATGCCTTGCAGCACGCGCAGCAGGATCAGGGCCAGCGGCGCCAGCAGGCCGGCGGATTCATAAGTGGGCAACAGGCCGATCAGCGCGGTGGAGGCGCCCATCAGCACCAGGGTCAGCACCAGCATCGCGCGCCGGCCCAGGCGGTCGCCGTAGTGGCCGGCGAGAAAGGCGCCCAGCGGCCGAAACAGAAAGCTGACGCCGACCGAGGCGAAGGCGATCAGGGTGGCGAAGCGGTCGCCGGCCGGAGCGAAGAACAGTTTGTTGAACACCAGGCCGGCGGCGCTGGCGTAGATGAAGAAGTCGTACCACTCGATGGCGGTGCCGATCACGGTGGCGTAGGCGACTTTGCGCGCATGGGCGCTTGCGGCGGCGGGGGTGTGGCTCATCTTGCGTTCTCCTCGGGGGTGGGGCCGGGATCGGCTCCGGGCGGCGCCTTGTTCTTGTGTGGTCGCCGCGGGTCAGTCAGTAGGCGGATGGCGTCGGCGGCCGGCCGGGCGCTTCGTCGCGAAAGGCCGCCGCCAGCGCTTCGGCGCGGCGCGCCAGCAAGGTGGTGTCGACGCCGACGGCGACGAAGCCCGCGCCCAGCGCCAACAGCCGGCGCGCTTCGGCCTCGTCGGCCATCAGGATGCCGGCGGCCTTGCCCTGGGCGCGGATGCGGCGGATGGCGTCGTCCATCGCCGCGCGCACTTCAGGGTGGTCGGGCCGGCCCGGATGGCCCATGTCGGCGGCCAGGTCGGCCGGGCCGATGAAGACGCCGTCCACGCCGTCGGTGGCGGCGATGCCTTCCAGCGCGGCCAGGGCCTGGCGGGTTTCCACCTGGGCCAGCACGCAGATTTCATCGTCGGCCCGCGTCAGGTAATCCGGCACGCGGTTCCAGCGCGAGGCGCGCGCCAGCGCGCTGCCCACGCCGCGGACGCCGCGCGGCGGATAGCGGGTGGCGGCCACCGCCCGCGCCGCCTCGTCGGCGTTCTGCACCATGGGCAGCATCAGCGTTTGCGCGCCGATGTCCAGCAACTGCTTGATGCGCACCGGGTCGTTGCTGGCGGCGCGCACCACCGGGTGGCAGGGATAGGGCGCGACGGCCTGCAGTTGCAGCAGCACGTCCCTGAGCTCGTTGGGCGCGTGTTCGCCGTCTATCAGCAGCCAGTCGAAGCCGGCGCCGGCCAGCAGTTCGGCGCTGTAGGGGCTGGCCAGGCCCAGCCACAGGCCGATCTGGCGGCGGCCGTCGCGCAGCGCGGCCTTGAAGGGGTTGGCGGGAAGTTGCATGGAGGTTCCTCGAGCGGGTTCAGACGAAGCGGCAGCTGATCGCGCCCAGCGGGCCGTAGTCGACGTGGAAGGTGTCGCCGGCGCGCGCCGGCACCGGCCGGGTGAAGGAACCGGCCAGGATCACCTGGCCGGCCTTGAGCTCCACGTCGAAAGGCGAGAGCTTGTTGGCCAGCCAGGCCACGCCGTTGGCCGGGTGGTTGAGCACGGCGGCGGCGACGCCGGACTCCTCGATCACGCCGTTGCGGTACATCAGCGCGGCCACCCAGCGCAGGTCCAGCTCGCGCGGGCGCACCGGCCGGCCGCCCAGCACCACGCCGGCGTTGGCGGCGTTGTCCGCTATGGTGTCGAACACCTTGCGCGGACGCTGGCTGTCCGGGTCTATGGACTGGCTGCGCGCGTCGATGATTTCCAGCGCAGGGATCACGTAATCGGCGGCGTCGTAGACGTCGAACAAGGTGGCGCCGGGGCCGGACAGCGGCCGGCCCAGCACGAAGGCCAGCTCCACTTCCACCCGCGGCACGATGAAGCGGGACACCGGGATGTCGGCGCCGTCGTTGAAGAACATATCGTCCAGCAGCGCGCCGTAGTCCGGCTCGTTGATCTGCGAGGACATCTGCATCGCGCGCGAGGTCAGGCCTATCTTGTGGCCCTTGAGGCGGCGTCCCTCCGCCAGCTTCATCTCCACCCAGCAGCGCTGGATGGCGTAAGCGTCCTCTATGGTGATCTCGGGGTGGTCCAGCGAGAGCTGGCGGATCTGCCGGCGTTCGCGCTCGGCGTCGTGCAGGCGGCGCGCGGCGCCGCGAATCAGGTCGGGGCTGAGCATGGAGTCTTTCATGGTGGTCGCTGAGCTTCGTGATCGGTTTCGTCCGTTTCAGCCCGGCGGGCTGAAGCGTTGATGCACGTTGTTGCGCTTGAAGTTGAGGGTGGCGGACAGTTCGGTCAGTTCGAAGCTGAGCGCCAGATAGCGTTGGGCGAGCAGCGGTTCGAAGTGGCGCTGGATCAGCGCGAACAGCTGTTCGGCGGTGGCGCGGCGATCGGCCTCGCTGCGGCCGCTGCCGATCTGCAAAGTGCAGTGGACGAAGGCGTAGTCGGCCTCGCCGTCCGCCATGCGCCAGGTGTCCAGCCAGTGGGCGCGGCTGCGGATGCCGGCCAGCGGAAACAGGCCGCTGGCGGCCAGACAGTCGTGCACCTGGCGGAACAGTTCCGGCAGATCGGCCTGCGCGCGCAGATTGTCGGTGCATTCAGCGATGAAGTGCGGCATGGCGCTCTCCCAGCGGTTCCACCGGCAGCACCGCGTTGATCTGGCCGGTGCCGGAACTGCCGAAATAGGGGGTGATGATTTCCGCGCGGCCGCGGTAATCGCTCCAGCCCAGCGCGCCCAGCAGCATGGCGGTGTCGTGCATGAAGCCTTCGCCGTGACACTTCTCGGCGTACTCCGGCAGCATGTCGCAGAAGGTTTTCCAATCGCCGTCCAGCCACATGGCGATGACCTCCTGGTCCATGCTTTCCAGGAAGGGGCTCCAGGCCTTGTGCAGGAATTGATCCGCGGTGCCGTTCTGGGCGAAACGATGGGACAGCGAGCCGCTGGCGAAGAAGGCGACGCGGCCGTCGTAATCGCGCTCCACCGCCTCGCGCATCGCCGCGCCCAGCCGCGCGCTGTCGGCCAGATCGTGCACCGTGCACAGCGCGGCCACCGACACCACTTTGAAACGCCGGTCGGCGTTCATATAGCGCATCGGCACCAGGGTGCCGTACTCCAGCGGCAGCGTGGTGGCGTCGTGGGCGCGGGTATGCACGCCGGCGGCGGTGGCCGCCTCGGCCAGCAGCTTGCCCAGCGCGGGGTTGCCCGGATAGGCGTAGGGCATGTTCTTGATGAAGTGCGGCAGCTCGTTGCTGGTGTACACGCCTTCGAAAGCCGGCGCGCAGTTGACGTGGTAGCCGGAGTTGACCAGCCAGTGGGTGTCGAACACCACGATGGTGTCCACGTCCAGTTCGCGGCAGCGGCGGCTGATTTCCTTGTGGCCGTCTATGGCGGCCTGGCGGCAGCCTTGATGCGGGCCGGGCAGTTCCGACAGATACATGGACGGCACATGCGTGATCTTGGCCGCCAGGGCTAGGGTTCCCATTGCGTTCTCCTCGGTGCGACTGGGCCGCGGGGCCGGCGCAGTCTTGCTGCTTGGATCGGTGTCGCGCCGGGGCCGGCCGTCTGCGCGGCCTGGGCCCCGGCGGCGCCTCAGGCTTGTTCCACGCCCCAGCGCGGGATGAAATGACCGCCCATGGAGACGCAGACGTTTTTCACCTCGGCGAAGGCTTCAAAGCTGTATTCGCCGCCCTCGCGGCCGACGCCGGAGGCCTTGACGCCGCCGAAGGGCTGGCGCAGATCGCGGACGTTCTGGCTGTTGACGAAGACCATGCCGGCCTCGATGCCGCGCGCCAGCCGGTGGGCCTTGCCGATGTCCTGGGTCCAGATATAGGAGGCCAGGCCGTAATCGACGTCGTTGGCCAGACGCAGCGCGTCGGCCTCGTCGCTGAAGCGCAGCAGGCAGGCCACCGGGCCGAAGATTTCCTCCTGGGCGATGCGCATGCGGTTGTCGACGTCGGCGAAGACGGTGGGGCGGATGAAGTGGCCTGAGGCCAGCGATTCGGGCAGGCCGGCCGGCCGTTCCAGGCCGCCGGCCACCAGCCGCGCGCCTTCTTCCAGACCGATGCGGATATAGCCGGTGACCTTGTCGTAATGCTGGCGGGTGATCATCGAACCCACCTGGGTGGCGGGGTCCTGCGGGTCGCCGACGATCAGCCGCTGGGCGCGGGCGGAGAATTCGGCGACGAAGCGGTCGTAGATGCCGTTCTGCACGAAGATGCGGCTGCCGGCGGTGCAGCGTTCGCCGTTGAGGGAGAAGATGGTGAACAGCGCGGCGTCCAGCGCGCGATCGAAGTCGGCGTCGTCGAACACCAGCACCGGCGATTTGCCGCCCAGCTCCATCGAGTACTTCTTCAGCCCGGCATTCTGCATGATGCGCCGGCCGGTGGCGGTGCCGCCGGTGAAGGACACCGCGCGCACGTCCGGATGGCTGACCAGGGCTTCGCCGGCGCTGGCGCCGTAGCCCTGCACCACATTGAACACGCCGGGCGGAATGCCGGCCTCCAGCGCCAGCCGGCCCAGTTCGTTGGCGGTCAGCGGCGACAGCTCGGACATCTTCAGCACCGCGGTATTGCCCAGCGCCAGGCAGGGCGCGGTCTTCCAGGTGGCGGTCATGAAGGGCACGTTCCACGGCGACACCAGCGCGCACACGCCCACCGGCTGGTACAGCGTGTAGTTGAGCATCTGCTCGTCCACCGGGTAGCTGTGGCCGTTCATCCGGGTGCAGACTTCGGCGAAAAAGTCGAAGTTGTGCGAGGCGCGCGGGATCAGCACATTGCGGGTCTGGTGGATGGGCAGGCCGGTGTCCAGCGTTTCCAGTTCCGCCAGCCGCGGCACATCGCGCTGGATCAATTCGCCCAGCCGGCGCATCAGCCGCGCGCGCTCCTTGGCCGGGGTGGCCGCCCACTTGGGAAAAGCCGCCTTGGCGGCGGCCACCGCCAGATTGATTTCCTCGGCGCCGCCGGCCGCCACTTCGCCCAGCGCTTCGCCGGTGGCCGGGTTGTAGTTGACGAAGCTGTCTTGGCTGGCCACTTCGCGGCCGTCTATCCAGTGTTTGATCATGGGGTTTCCTTTTCCGCGTTCCGGCGCGCGAGCCAGTCCGCTTCGCTGATGATCTGGTTGAGCAGCCGTCCGACGCCCTCGACCTCTACGACGACTTCGTCGCCGGGGCGCACGTCGGACAGGCCTTGCGGGGTGCCGGTGGCGATCATGTCGCCCGCTTGCAGCGTCATGAAGGCGGACAGGTATTCGATCAGGTGGGGGATGTCGAACACCATGTCGCGGGTATTGCCGCTTTGGACGCGGCGGCCGTTGACATAGGTGGCCAGCTCCAGGCTGTGCGGGTCCGCCACCTCGTCGCGGTCCACCAGCCACGGGCCTATCGGGGTCAGGCCGTCGCGGTTTTTCACCCGCAGATTGGGCCGGTAGTAGTTTTCCAGGTAGTCGCGCACCGCGTAGTCGTTGCACACGGTGTAGCCGGCGACGTAGTCCATCGCCTGGGCGCGCTTCACCTTGCGCGCGGTCTTGCCGATCACCGCCACCAGTTCGCACTCGTAATGCATATATTCAACATTGTCCGGCCGCATCGATTGCCGGCGATGGCCGGTCAGCGCGGCGGCCGTCTTCAAGAACACCAGCGGTTCGCTGGGCGGCTTGAAATCCAGTTCGGCGGCGTGGTCGGCGTAGTTGAGGCCCAGCGCGAACAGGGTGCCCTGGCAGGGCGGCAGCCATTCCGCCTCGGTTTCGTCCAGGCGGCGGCCGTCCGGCAGCAAGAGCGCGCCGTCGGCGCCGGCCTGCGCGCGCCAGGTTCGGCCCTGATAACGGATGCGGGCGTGTCTCATTGCATGTCCTCCTCGGCCGCGACGATGTTTTCCAGGCGGCCGATGCCGTCTATCTCCACCGTCACGGCGTCGCCCGGCCGCAGCCGCGCGCCGCGCGGCGGCGTGGCCACGATCAGCAGGTCGCCGGCGTAGAGGGTGAGGAACTGGCTGACGTCGGCGATCAACTGGGCGACGCCGCGCAGCCAGTCGGCGCTGTCGTTGGTTTCGGCCAGCGCGCCGTTGACATAGGTGCGCACCTGCACCCGTTGCGGGTCGATCGCGTCGGGGCCGGCCTCCGGGCCGACGGGGCAGAAGCCGTCGCGGCATTTGGCCTGGATCGCCGGGCGGTAGAAGCTGGTTTCCGCCAGGCTGACCTCGTTGACCACCGCATAGCCGCCGACATGGGACAGCGCGTCGGCCGCGCTGACGCGGCAGGCGTCGCGGCCGATGCGCACGCCCAGCGCGCCGCCGGCGTAGACGGCGTCCGCGTCGGCGGGAAAGGGGATGGGCGCGCCGGCGACGCTGACGGTGTTGCGCGGTTTGACGAACAAGACCGGCGCTTGCGGCGGGCGCTGATAGGGCGCTTGTTCGAATTCCGCGGCCAGCGCCGCCTGCAGACGACGGTGGTTGAGCGCTGCGCCGTAGATGGCCGCCGGCCGCTCCGTCGCGGCGTCTAGGACCAGACTCATGCTTAACTCCTTGTTATTGAATGAATCGCCGTTGTTCAAATATTCATTAACATGTTAAAGTTTATAACGATGACGGCGGTCCGCTGTCAATGTTTATCCATGCTGCGTTGCGGGTAATATCGTCAAAAGCCGTGTTTGCGCGGCGGCGGCCCGGGCCGCCGATCCGGCGCGAAAGCCTGAGCGGCGGCCTTTTGGCGAGAGCGGAGGGCGAGGGCGGCCGACTATGGCGAAAATGTCACAAGGGAGGGGCGGCGATGAGCAGAATCCCGCGCGGTCTGGGCGCGCGCATACCCAATATCGACATCGGCAAGGCTTACGACAGCCCCTACGAGTCCGTCGACATCCATTGCGAATCCTTTGGCCGGCTGGCGGCCTTCTTCGGCCGCAATATGCCGGTGCATAGGCACGACCGCTTTTTGCAATTGCACTATCTCGCCAGCGGCGACATCCGTCTGCAACTGGAGGAAGACCATTACCAGGCGCGCGCGCCGCTCTTGTTCCTGACCCCGCCGACGGTGCCGCACGCCTTCATCACCGGGCCGGAGGCCGACGGCCATGTGCTGACCTTGCGCCAGGAGCTGGCGCGCGGCTGGTTGGCGGAGGCGGGGCCGGACGCCTTGAGCGCGCCGTTCTGCGTGGAACTGGCCGAGGTGCCGGCGGAATGGGCCGATATGGCGCGGCGCCTGCCCGAGCGGCTGGCGCAGTTGCAGCGGGAGAGCGAGGCGCCGGCGCCGGGCGCGGAGCTGGCGCGGCAAGCCCTGGCCCAGCTGGTGTTGGTGGACGTGCTGCGGCTGTCCGGCCTGCCGGGGCCGCGCCGCGGGCCGCGCCGCGACGAGTGGCGGCTCTACCATCGCTTCAACGGCTTGATAGAAGCGCATTACCGCGAACACTGGAGCCTGGACCGCTACGCGGCCGAGCTGGGGGTCAGCGAGGCGCGGCTCAACGATGTGTGCCGCCGGCTGGCGGACCTGCCGTCCAAGCGGCTGGCGCACGATAGGCTGTTGCAGGAGGCCAAGCGCCTGCTGATCTACTCCGCCGCCTCGGTGCACGCCATCGCCTACGATTTGGGCTTCAAGGACCCGGCCTATTTTTCCCGTTTCTTCCAGCGCATGGCCGGGCGCTCGCCCAGCGACTACCGCGCGCGCCGTCAGGCCTGAGCTCGCGTCTAGTCCGCTGGATCGTTGACCGGCTCCAGTCCG
Source organism: Chromobacterium sp. FG89 (assembly GCF_057808735.1). NCBI lineage: Bacteria > Pseudomonadati > Pseudomonadota > Betaproteobacteria > Neisseriales > Chromobacteriaceae > Chromobacterium > Chromobacterium sp. FG89. Next base: position 48,233 of record NZ_JBMDIQ010000024.1, read on the forward strand.
CGCGCGCCGGGAGGCGCGCCCAGATGGGCCAGAGCCCGGCCGCGGGTGTGTGACGGGGCCTCGCCGAACAGCTTGCGGTAATCGGCGGCGAAATGGCCCAGGTGGTAAAAGCCCCAGGCGCCGGCGGCGTCGCGCACGCCGTGGCCGGGCCGCGCCGGGTTCAGCAGCATCCGGCGCACCGCGTTCAGGCGGATGGAGCGCAGATAATCGACCGGCGTGGTGTCCGCCACCAATTGAAAGCTGTTTTGCAGCGTGCGGCGGCTGACGCGCAGCCGGCTGCACAGCTCCAGCACCGTCACCGGCTCGTCCGGCTTGGCCAGCGCCAGCGCCTGGCTGCGCCTGACGATGTCGCAATGGGTGGCGAAGGTCAGGTTGCCGCGGCGCTCGCCCAGCGCGCCGTCCGCCAAGGCGTCTTGCAGCAGGCTGAGCAACTGGTGCTGGATCACTTTCTGGTTGCCGGCGTAGGACAGCAGCGCCGGGTCCAATAAAGCCTGTTCGAACACGCCGTTCAGCAGCGCGCGCAGCGCCGCCAGCGCGGCCGGCCGGGCCGGGAACACCGGCGTTTTGCCGCGGGCCTCGCGCAGCGGGCGGCACAGCGCGGGCGTCAGTTCGGCCAGATCCTCGTAAGGCACCGACACCTGGATGGAATCCGCGCCCGGCGGCAAATGGAGGACGAAGTCCTCGCCGCCGCGCAGCGCCATCAGGGCGTCGTCGGGCACGGCGACGCCCTGCAGGCTCAGCGGCGACGGCGCGCGGATGGGCAGCGCGAAATGGATCATGCCGCCGGGCGCGCGGCCTTGCTGCACCACGCGCTGGTTGAAGCTTTCGCGAAAAATATCCAGGCGCGCGGTGCGCACCCGGCTCAAGGTGCTGCGGAAGCGGCCGCCGCTGATCTGGCTGTATAGCTGCTCCCAGCCGGGCAGGGCCTCGGCGTGCAGGTGGGCGTCGTCAAAGCAACGGGCTGCGGCAATCATCTGCTTTCTCCGGTGGGTGGGGGTGGAGTCCGCCTGTTCTCGGTCCATTCTCTGGATCTCAAAATGATTAATATGTTATTTAAATCGAAATGTCCAGCGCTCTTTGCGTCGCTTAAGCATTGTTTTTACTGAATGTTTCCATCTGGCGACATGCTGCGCCGCAACGAGAAGGGCCGGGTCGCGCTTTGCCGATTTGGGATCAGCCGCGGCGGCGGCGCTGGGTATATTGGGCCATCGCCGGCCGCGCCTACGCGGCGGCAAGCTTGATCGAAAAGGAGACGAGGATGGATCAAAACCTGGTGCCGGTGCTGGATTCGGTGCGGGCCTTTCTGGAACGGGAGCACGGGCTGTGGATAGACGGCAAGCCGCGGGCGGCTTTGTCCGGCCGGCGCAAGGACGTGCGCAATCCGGCCAGCGGCGCGGTGATCGCCAGCGTGGCGGACGGCGAGGCCGCCGATGTGGACGCGGCGGTGGGCAGCGCGCGGCGGGCTTTCGAATCCGGCGTCTGGTCCGGCCTGCGGCCGGCCGAGCGCGAACGCGTATTGCTGAGGCTGGCGGATGTGCTGGAAGCGCACGCCGAGGAGCTGGCGCAGCTGGAAACGCTGAACCAGGGCAAGTCCATCCATCTGGCGCGGGCCATCGAGGTGGGCGGCTCCATCGAATACGTGCGCTATATGGCGGGCTGGGCCACCAAGATCACCGGCGAAACCCTGGACGTGTCGATTCCGGCGCCGCCGGGCGCGCGCTTCACCGCCTTCACCCGGCGCGAGCCGGTGGGCGTGGCCGCCGGCATCGCGCCGTGGAACTTCCCTTTGATGATCGCCTTGTGGAAAACGGTGCCGGCCTTGGCGGCCGGCTGCACGGCGGTGTTGAAGCCGGCCAGCGAGACGCCGCTGAGCGCCTTGCGCCTGGCGGAGCTGGCGCTGGAGGCCGGGGTGCCGCCGGGCGTGTTCAATGTGGTGACCGGGCGCGGCGAGGCGGCGGGCCGCGCGCTGGCGGGGCATCCGCTGATCGGCAAGGTCAGCTTCACCGGCTCCACCGAGGTGGGCAAGGCCGTCGGCCACGCCGCGCTGGACAATATGACCCGGCTGGCGCTGGAGCTGGGCGGCAAGAACCCGATGCTGGTGCTGGGCGACGCCGACATCGACCAGGCGGTGCGGGGCGCTTTGCTGGGCGGCTTTCTCAATCAGGGCCAGGTCTGCGCCGCCGCCTCGCGGCTGTACGTGCACCGCAGCAAGTTCAATCTGTTCGCCGAGGCGCTGTCCGCCGCCGTGGCCGGCATGCGGCTGGGGCCGGGCATGGATCTGGACGCCCAGGTCAACCCGCTGGTGTCGCAGCGGCGGCAGCAGGCGGTGTGCCGGCTGATCGAGCGCGGCCGCGCCGCCGGCGCCCGCGTGCTGACGGGCGGCGGCGCCGCCGACTTGCCCGGCTATTTCGTGCAGCCCACGGTGATGGCGGACCTGGCGCCGGACAATCCGGTGGCGCGCGAGGAAGTCTTCGGCCCGGTGCTGGCGTTGATGCCATTCGACGAGGTGGACGAGGCGGTGGCGCTGGCCAACGACACGCGCTACGGCCTGGCCGCCAGCGTGTGGACCAATGATTTGTCGGCGGCGCTGGACATCGTGCCGCGTTTGCAGGCCGGCACAGTCTGGGTCAACAGCCATATACCGCTGGACCCGGGCATGCCCTTCGGCGGCTACAAGGAATCCGGCCTCGGCCGCGAGTTCGGCAAGGGCGCGGTGGAGAGTTTCACCGAGATCAAATCGGTCTGCATCGCCCATTGAGCGCGGACGCGCTTCCACTTTGATTCAGGAGAAAGACATGTCCTACGACAAGGCCCGTTTCTGGCACCCCATGCTGCATCCCAACGCAATGAAAGAGCGGACGCCCATCCGCATCGTGCGCGGCGACGGCTGCCATGTGTTCGACGACCAGGGCGTCAAGCTGGTGGACGGCGTGGCCGGGCTGTGGAACGTCAACGTCGGCCACAACCGCGCCGAAATCAAGCAGGCCATCGCCCGGCAGCTGGACGAGCTGGAGTATTTCCAGCTTTTCGACGGCATCTCCCATCCGCGGGCGGAGGAGTTGTCCGCGCTGCTGATCGACATGCTGCGGCCGGAAGACATGGCGCGGGTGGTGTTCAGCTCCGGCGGCTCGGACGCGGTGGAAACCGCGCTCAAGCTGGCGCGCCAATACTGGCGGCTCAAGGGCCAGCCGGACCGGGTCAAATTCATCTCCTTGAAGCAGGGCTATCACGGCACCCACTTCGGCGGCGGCTCGGTCAACGGCAACACGGTGTTCCGCCGCAATTACGAACCGCTGCTGCCCGGCTGCTTCCATGTGGAAACCCCGTGGCCCTACCGCAACCCCTTCACCGACGACCCTGAGGAGCTGGCCGAAATCTGCGCGCGGATGCTGGAGCGCGAAATCCTGTTCCAGAGCCCGGACACGGTGGCGGCCTTCATCGCCGAGCCGATACAGGGCGCCGGCGGCGTCATCGTGCCGCCGGCCAGCTATTGGCCGCGGGTGCGCGAGGTGTGCGACCGCCACGGCGTGCTGCTGATCGCCGACGAGGTGGTCACCGGCTTCGGCCGCTCCGGCTCCATGTTCGGCAGCCGGCTGTGGGGGGTGAAGCCGGACATGATGTGCCTGGCCAAGGGCATCTCCTCCGGCTATCTGCCGCTGGGCGCCACCGTGGTCAATCAGCGCGTGGCGGACGCCTTCGCCGCCAACGGCGATTTCGGCGGCGTCATCATGCATGGCTACACCTATGCCGGCCACCCGGTGGCCTGCGCCGCCGCCCTCGCCAATCTGCGCATCGTGCAGGAGGAAGACCTGCCGGCTAAGGCGGCGGAAACGGGCGCCTACCTGCTGGAGCGGCTGCTGCCGCTGGCCGAGCGTTATCCGGCGGTGGGCGAGGTGCGCGGCAAGGGCTTGATGCTGGCCCTGGACCTGGTCAAGGATAAGGCCAGCCGGGAGCCGATAGACCCGCAAAGCGGCTACGCCGACAAGGTGGCGGAGATCGCGCGCCGGGCCGGCGCGCTGGTGCGGCCGGTGGGCAGCAAGATCATTCTATCGCCGCCGCTGGTGTTGCAGCGCGAGCACGCCGATGTGATCGCGTCGGCCTTGGAAGCCGGGCTGGCCGAGGCCTGAACGGCCCGACCCGAACGGGGAGCAGCCGGCCGCGCCGGCACGCCGCCAGGAAGACAGAGAGCGGCGGCCGGCGCGGCGGCGGATGGAAGAGGGAGGAGAACCATGTCTGTTAGCGAACGTTTGAGCCGCAGCCTGAGCCGCGGCGTGGTGGGCTTTCCGGTGGCGCTGGCCAGCTCGGTGGGCGTGGTGATGGCCAGCCCGGTGATACTGACCGCCACCAGCGGCTTCGGCATGGCCGGCGGCACTTTCGCGCTGGCCATGCTGATCGCCTATCTGATGATGCAGGCGCAGGCCACCACTTTTGCCGAAGCGGCGGCGATGCTGCCGACTTCCGGCGCGGTGTACGATTACATCAGCGCCGGCCTGGGCCGCGGCCTGGCCATCGCCGGCACCTTGTCGGCCTATCTATTGGTGCATGTGTTCGCCGGCACCGCCGAGACCATATTGTCCGGCATCATGGCGCTGGTGAATTTCGACCATCTCAACACCATGCTGGAAAAGAGCGGCAGCGCCTGGATGGTGGGTGTGGGCCTGGTCATCGTTTTCGGCGCGCTCAACGCGCTGGGCGTGACCCTGTTCGGCAAGGCCGAGGTGGCGCTGACCTTCGGCATGTGGGCGACGCTGACCGTCTTCGGCGTGGCCGGCCTGCTGCGCGCGCCGGCGGTGGATCTGGGCGGCTGGTTCGGCGCGCCGCTGCGTCTGGACGACCCGGGCCTGCTGCTCAGCCTGGTGGGCATGGCGATGTTCATGTTCGTCGGCGCGGAGCTGGTGACGCCGCTGGCGCCGGAGCTGCGCGATTCCGGCCGCGCCATTCCGCGGGCTTTGAAGATGGGGCTCAGCGGCGTGGCCGTCACCATGCTGCTGTACGGCGCGGCCATGGTGAGGCAGGTGGCCAATACGCCGCTGGACCCGGCCCATGCGGACGGCCCGCGGCTGCTGGACACGCCGATGGCGCTGCCGGCCTTCGCCGAGCGGGTGATGGGGCCCTTCGGCAAGATCTGGCTGGGCGTCGGCTTGCTGCTGGCCGGCGCGGCGACGATCAACACCCTGATGGCGGCGCTGCCGCGCATCCTGTACGGCATGGCCCAGGACGGCGCCTTGCCGCGCTGCTTCGCCTATCTGCATCCGCGTTTCAACACGCCGTGGTGCGGCATCGCGGCGGCGGTGCTCATCCCCTGTGTCCACGCCTGGTTGATCCAGGGCGATCTGGACCGCATCATGCCCCTGGTGCTGGCGGCGGTCTGTTCCTGGGGCGTGGCCTATCTGCTGGTGACGCTGTCCGTGGTGCGGCTGAGGCTGACGCGGCCGGATTTCCCGCGCGCCTACCGCTCGCCGTGGTTTCCGCTGCCGCAGATCGGCTCCGCGCTGGGCATCGTGCTGGCGATCTGTTTCATCACCCCGCCCGGCATGCAGGCGCGCGACATCTACCTGCCCTTTGGCTGGATGCTGGGCCTGACCCTGGTGTACGCGCTGCTGTGGACCTTGCTGGTGCAGAAGGTCAACCCGTTCCGGCCGGTGCCGCTGGAGCGGATTCTGGACACGCAGTGCCAGGGCGAGGACGAGGCCTTGCGGCGGGAGCTGGAACGTGTGGCCGCGGCTGGTTGAGGCCTGGCGCAGGCCGGGCGGCTATCGTCCGGGCGCGACGCTGGCGCGGCTGAGCCTGGACTGGCCGGAGCTGGATTGCCAGGCCGGGGAGGAGGCGGAGCGGCGTTTTCGCTTTCCGCACGGGGAGTGGAGCTTTTCGGCGCGGGAGCGGGTGGAGGCGGGCTGGCTGGCCTATATGGTGGCTTGCGAGTTCCGGCTGACGGTGCCGGGCGCGCCGGGCCGCGCGCGCATCCGCCTGCGTCACGGCGGCTTCTGGCGTCGCCGCGGCATCGTCGTCGATTTGCTGGACGGCGACGCGGCGGCGCTGGCGCCGCTGCTGGAGCGCTTGCGCGCCGACGCGGATGTGCGCGCCGCGCTGTCGCCGCTGGACTTCAAGCGTTGCGAGCTGCACGGCGGCCAGGACGGCTGGTTGCTGTGTCTGGAACCTTACGGCGCCAGCGAGGTGGCGTGCCGGCTGCCGCCCTTGCGGCGCTACATCGGCCTGCGCGGCGTGCAGGGCCTGGCGGTGCTGGCCAGCCTGGCCGCCTGCCGCCGCGTCTTGCTGGCGGCGGAGGCGGGGCGGGGCTAGGTCTGGCGGGCGGTCCGCTCTTGAACAGGTTCTAAGACGGCGCGGGCAGGCTTTCCAACTCATCCAGCAAGGCGAGCAAGGCTTGCAGCTTGGCCTGGGAAAAATGGGCTTCGATCTGGCGGTAACAGTCGTTGGACAGCGGAATGATGCGCTGGGTCAGCGTCTTGGCGCGCTGCGTCGGCGTGACGATCAAGCGACGGTTGTCCGCTTGGGCGCGGTGGCGGTAAACCAGATCGTCCCTTTCCATGCGCGCCAGGATGCCGCTGAGGCTGGGCGGGTGGATGCCGGCGCGCTGGGCGATCTCGCCGGCTTCCATGTTTCCGCGTTCCGCCAGCAGACGCAGGACGCGCCATTGCTGTTCCGACAGGCCGTGACGGCTCAGCACCGGACGGAAGTAGGACATCACCGCTTCGCGCGCGCGCAGCAGGCGTTGCGGCAGTTGGTATTGGTAGGGACGCTGCGTAGGGTCCATGGCGGCTCCTTGGTTTAAAGTCGCGGGAGGGTAAGGGGGGCGGCCTGTTTACTTTAAATGAATATATTAACATAATGCCGTCGGGTTTAGACGGCGAACGACAAGGAGGCTGAGATGTCTTTGCGCGATAAAACCATAGTGATCACCGGCGCGGGCTCCGGCATCGGCGCCGCTTGCGCGCGGCGCTTCGCCGCCGAAGGCGCGCGGCTGGCCCTGGTGGGACGGCGGGCCGGCCCCTTGCTGGCGCTGGCGGAGGAAACCGGCGGTCTGGCCTTGGCCGGCGACGCCGCCGACGCCGCGGCCTGGGAGGATTTCCTGGCGCGCATCCGCGCGCGTTGGGGCAGGGTGGACGGCTTGGCCGCCTGCGCCGGCGGCCTGGGCATGGGCGCGGCGCTGGACACCGACGACGCGGCCTGGCGCGCCGCGATGCGCGCCAATCTGGACACCGCCTTCGTCAGCGCCCGCGCCTGCCTGCCGGACCTGATCCGGCAGGGCGGCAGCATGGTGTTGCTGGCCTCCATCGCCGGCCTGGCGGCCGGGCCTGCGGCCTGCGGCTATGTGACGGCCAAGCACGCCTTGCTGGGCCTGGCCCGGTCGCTGGCGTGCGACTACGGGCCGGCGGTGCGGGTCAACGCGCTGTGTCCGGGCTGGGTGCGCACGCCGATGGCGGACGAGGAGATGCGGCCGCTGATGGCGGCTTATGGCGAGGACCTGGACGCCGCCTACCAGCGCGTCACCGCCGATGTGCCGTTGCGGCGGCCGGCGACGCCGGAGGACATCGCCGCGGTCTGCCGTTTCCTCTTGTCCGACGAGGCGGCCATGGTCAGCGGCGCCTGCCTGACGGCGGACGGCGGCGCGACGGCGGTGGATGTGCCGACGCTGGCGTACTCCCGGCTGGCGCGGGACTGAAGCCCGGCGCGGCTCCTCAGCCGCGAACGTGGTTGACGACGCTGGCCCGCGCGCCCACCCGGAAGTTGCGGGTGGCGCCGAAGCCGCCGTCCTGATAGCCGAAGATCTTGCCGTCGGTGCGCATCCGTTCCAGATCGATCAGGATCACGCCCAGGGTGGGGATGATTTTTTCGCGCCAGACGAATAAATACAGCCGCTCCGCCACTTGCAGGCAGTGGCAGCGGTCGACATCGGCCAGGCCGCGCTCCACGCCCTCCAGGCAGTGCCAGGCGTAGAAACTGTCGTTCAGATAAATGTGTTCGTAGCACTCGGTGGGGCTGTAGCGGTAGCGGTTGCGCATGCCGATCAGCTCCGCGCTGGGCGGATGCGGCGGGACGCTCGCGGCGGCCTGGTCGACGGCGCCGTGGAGGAACTCGACGTCCACGCCGGTCAATTCCAGTTGGCGCTCCACCCGGTCGAAAGCGCAGATCCGCGCGGCGTCGGCGTCGGGCAGCCGGCCCAGAACCAGGGTGAAGCGGCGCTGCGCCAGGTCCAGGATCAGGCTGAGGGACTGCGCGGCCGGGCCCTGGTGACGGAAATCGATGAAATAGACGCCGGCGCGCAAGGAGCTGGCGTGGAAGCCGTCTATCTCCGCCAGCGCCGAGGCTAGCCCCGGACGGTCAAGGACGACGCGGGCGTCGCCGCCGGCTTGCAGCCGGCAGTCCGCGGCGCTGTCGTCGTCGAAGCACAGCCGCAGGCTGCGGCCGTCCAGCTCGGCGCAGCGGGGCAGGGTCAGGCTGTCGGGCGCGAAGCCGTCGGCCAGCGCGCCGACCTGGATGAATTCGGGAGTGGGATTGGACATGGGGCGGCTCCTTATCGATGGCTAAATGGCGGACTCGGATCGTTTTGGGGCGGGCGCTCACAACCCGAGCCGCTCGGCCTGCGCTTCCAGCAGGCGCGTTTGCAGCTCGCGCAGCGGCGCGCCGGGCTGCTGCGCGATGATCAGTTCCAGCAGCGGGTCCCGCACCTCGGTGCGGACGCCGGACAGCGCCTCCAGCGCGGCCAGGCCGCAAAAGGGCACGTAGGCCTCGGAATAGCCGCCCTCGTGCAGCAGGACCAGCCGTCCGCCCGCCTCGGCGTCGGCGTAGTCGGCCAGCTGCCGCGTCATCTCGCGGAAGGTGTCGCTGTGCGCCTGCATTCTGGCCAGGGGATCGACGGCGTTGGCGTCGTAGCCGCAGGCGACGATGATCAACTCGGGCCGGAAACGCCGCAGCGCCGGCAGCACCAGCAGCCGCATCGCGTCCAGATAGGCCTGGTGGCCGCCGCCGGGCAGCAAGGGGATGTTCAGATTGGCGTCCAGGCCCTCGCCCTCGCCGCGGTCCTCGGCCCCGCCGTAGCCGGGCGGATAACAGCCGTCCTGATGCAGGGAGAGGGTCAGCACATCGCCGCGCCGGTAAAAAATGGACTGGGTGCCGTTACCGTGGTGTACGTCCCAATCGACGATGGCGACGCGGCTCAGGCCGTGGCGGGCGATGGCCAGCTCCGCGGCGAGGGCGGCGTTGGCCAGAAAACAGAAGCCCATCGCGCCGTCCGCCGAGCAATGATGGCCGGGCGGGCGCGACAGCGCGTAGGCCTTGTCCGCCTCGCCGGCGAGCACGGCGTTCACCGCGGCCCAGGCCAGGCCGGCGGACAGTTTGGCGATTTCATAGCTGCCGGGGCCTATCGGCGCCTGCGGTCCCAGCTCGCCGCCGCCGGCGTCGCTGAGCGCCTTGAAGCGCTGCAGATAGGCGGGCGTGTGCACGCGCAGCAGCGCGTCCTCGTCCAGGGGCGGCGCGCCGCGCGTTTGCAGCCGGGCGCCGAGGCCGGACACGTCCATCAGGCTTTTCAGCCTGCGCTTGCTGTCCGGGGATTCGGCGTGGCCGCCGCCGGAAGGCGGTTGCACCCAGCCGCCCACCGGCAGGATCTGAGCGTGGGGGCCGGCGCTGTGCCACAGGCAGAGTTCGTCGAAGAAAAACGCGGTGCGGGCGGTCATTGCGGACTCCTGACGCTTGCGGGCCGCAGCGTCAGCAACAGGGCCAGCGACAAGGCGGCGAGTCCCATGGCGACGAGCAGCAGGGTTTGAGGGTTTTGGCCGCGGGCGGCCATTAATTCGCCGGCCAGCGCCGGTCCCAGCGCCAGGCCGCCGCCTATCGCCAGATTGACGGTGTTCATCAGCCGGCCGCTGTGATCCAGCGCGGCCAGCGTGGCCAGAATGAAGGGCAGGATGAAGGTCCACGCGTATTTGAAGACGAGGGCCGCCGCGGCGAAGCGGCCGGCGCGCGGCGCGCCCAGCAGCAGGGCCAGCGCCAGCAGCATCAGCCCGTAGCCGGCGATCAGCAGACGGCGGCGCGCGCCGCGACCGCCGATCGCCGCGGCGCAGACCGAACCGGCGATGCCCATCAGCGTGGCGAGGGCCAGCCAGTCTCCGCTTTGCTCCGGGCTCAGCCCCGCCTGGGCGGCGATGCTGCCGATGAAAGTCCAGGTGCCGCTCAGGCTGACGTAGAAGCATAAGGTGGCGGCCGCCCCGATCAGCGCCGGGCGCCAGGGCGTCGCTCCCGCGCCGGACGGCGCGGCGGGCCGGGCCGCTATGGACGGAAAACAGCGGGCCAGCGGCAGGCAGAGGGCCATCAGCGCCGCCAGGCTCAGATAACAGGCGGCGACGCCGTGACGGGCGAACCAGGCCGGAAACAGCAGCAGGCCCAGGGCGCCCAGCGCCAGCTGGCCGCACACCCACAGGCCGTAGGCGCGTTCGGGATTGGGGCTGGCCGCGGCGGTGGACAGGCATAAAATCATCAGCGAGCCGCCGGCCAGCGCGCTGAGCAGCCGCAGCGGCAGCAGCTCGGCGTAAGTGGCGGCGAAACAGGAGGCGAGATTGGCGGCGATGAACAGCCAGGCGGCGCAGGCGGCGGCGCGCCGCCAGTCCACGCGCGGCAGCCAGAAATAGGCCGGCAGCGTCGCCAGGCTCATCGCGCCCAGCTCCACCGCGAACAGGCGGCCGATGCGTTCCGGCCCCAGGCCGAACTGGCTGGCCAATTGGCCGGCCAGCGCCGGCGCGGTCATCAGCACCAGCGGCGCGACGGCGGCGAAGGCGATCAGGGCGATCAAGGCGCCGCCGCGGACGGGCGCGACGGTATGGGCGGGCAGACGAACGCTCATGTTTTCCCCCGGCGGGCGAGTGGTGAACCAGAGCTTACGCTCGCAAGATTCGCGTTTGGGGGCAAGCGGACGGACGGCGTTTTGCCGATTTGGGATAGCGGGGGCGCAACACGGCGGCGTCAGCGGTTGAGCTGGCGCAGCGCGTCTTGCAGGGCCTTGCGGTACTCGGGGGTTTCCCGCGTCTGGGCGATGGCTTCCCAGAATTGGCGGGTCAGCTTGGGGTGGCCGTCCGCGAAGCGGTGGGAAAAAATCAGGTAGTAAGGCTTGGCGACCAGGTCCGGCCCCACTTTTTCTATCCTGTCCCTATAGGCCGGATTGCCCGCCAGCAGGCTGTCGCCGGTCAGCGTGGGCAAGGCCAGGGCGCCGATGCGGCGCGCCAAGAGCTTGTTCAGGTTCTGCTCCGGATTGCGCGAACTGTCGTCCACCTGCGCGCCCAGCGCCTGAAGCTGGGCGATGACGGAGAAGCCGGTCTGCGCGCCGACGGCGCCTTCCAGGTGGCTGAGGCTTTGCCCGTCCCATTCCAGCGGCGAGCCTTTCAGCCGGTACAGGCTGTAGCTGTCCAGATGCATGCGCATCGCCGGGTCGGCGGCGTCGCCTTTCATCGGATAGACGCCGATGCGCAGCCGTTCCGGCTTGAAGCTGATCTCGAAGACGCCGTCCAACTGATTGTTCTGCACCTCGTTCAGGCAGCGCACCCAGGCCATCTCCCGGATTTCCAGCTTGATATTGCTTCTTTGGGCGGCGGACTTCAGCATCTGCAAGCTCAGGCTGGGGCCGTTCTGGCTGCGCCACGGCGGCGAGTCCATGTCTTCGGTGCACAGCCGCAGGCTGGCCGGGCGCGGCTCAGCCGCGGCGCCGAAGGCGCACAGGGACAGCAGCAGGAAGATCAGGCGGGCACGCGGCATACGGAAGCTCCGCGACGGGAGGGGATGGACTTGCTTTAGTTATTTGCGCCGCAACAAAAAAAGGCAAGCGGGAAAAGGGCGGGGACAATGCAAAAAGCCGATTCCTCGGAATCGGCTTTTGCTGCGCGCCGCGCTGGGCGGCATCTCGCTGTGAAGCAGTTTTTGGTGGAGGTAAGCGGGATCGAACCGCTGACCTCTTGCATGCCATGCAAGCGCTCTCCCAACTGAGCTATACCCCCGCACCGGCTGCGTTTCACAGTGCTGCGCAGTATATGGCAGCGGCAGGAGCGTGTAAATAGTTTCCGCCGCTTTTTTTGGATAATTTTCCGGCGGCGGCGCGGCGGCCGGCATAGGAGGGGCCGGAGCGCTCGGTTATAATCGCCCATTCGCCAGCCATACAACAGGAAGCAAGCCGATGTCGGTTGGGCATTACGAGAATTTCCCGGTGGGCTCCATCCTGCTGCCGCGCAGGATGCGCCGCGCCGTGCACGCCATCTACCATTTCGCGCGTTACGCCGACGACGTGGCGGACGAGGGCGACGACGCCCCCGAGCTGAGGCTGGCCGAACTGGACCGCCTGGGCGCGGAGCTGGAGCGCATCGGCGCCGGCCAGACGCCGGACACGGCCATGATGCGCAATCTGGCGGCGGCGATCGCCGAGCATGGCCTGGACTTGCAGCCGTTTCACGATCTGCTGGCGGCCTTCCGCCAGGACGTGGGGAAAACCCGCTACCGCGATTACGCGGAACTGGCGGATTACTGCCGCCGTTCCGCCAATCCGGTGGGCCGGCTGATGCTGGCGCTGTACGGCGAGAACGATAGGCGCTCGCTGGCGATGTCGGACGGCATCTGCACCGCCTTGCAGCTGATCAATTTCCTGCAGGATGTCGAGCTGGACTGGCGCAAGGGCCGGGTCTACTTGCCGCAGGAGGATTTGCAGCGCTTCCGGGTGAGCGAGGCGCAGATCGCCGCGCGCGACGCCGGCGGCCTGTGGCAGCCTATGATGCGCGCCCAGATCGAGCGCGCGCGCAAGATGTTGCAGGCCGGCGCGCCGCTGGGCAAAGTGTTGAAGGGCCGGATGGGGCTGGAACTGAGGCTGATCATCCTGGGCGGCGAACGGATACTGAAAAAGCTGCACGACTCCGGCGGCGACGTGTTCCGCCGCCGTCCGGTGCTGGGATGGCGCGACTGGATTTACATGCTGTGGCGCGCGGCGCGCGCCAAGTGAGCGCCGCGGCGCGACGACGATGAATATGATTGAAGGACGGCGGCCCGCCGCGGCCGCCGCTTGGACAGGAGTGGCGCGTGACGCCTGATCAGTATTGCGAAGACAAGGCCGCCGCCAGCGGCTCCAGCTTCTATTACAGCTTCCGCTTCTTGCCGGAGTCGCGCCGCCGCGCGATTACCGCGCTGTACGCCTTCTGCCGCGAGGTGGACGACGTGGTGGACGAATGCCACGACCCCGGCGTGGCCAGCGCCAAGCTGGCCTGGTGGCGCGGCGAAATCGCCAAGCTCTACCAGGGCGCGCCGGAGCACCCGGTGATGCAGGCGCTGCAGCCGCACGCGCGGGCTTTCGGCCTGCCGCAGAGCGAGCTGGAAGAAATCATAGACGGCATGGCCATGGACCTGAGCATGGTGCGCTACCAGCGTTTCCAGGACCTGCTGCTGTACTGCCACCGCGTGGCCGGCGTGGTGGGGCAACTGGCGGCGCGCATCTTCGGCTACGGCGACGAGAAGACGCTGGAGTACGCGCACGAGCTGGGCATCGCCTTCCAGCTGACCAACATCATCCGGGACGTGGGCGAGGACGCGCGCCGCGACCGCATCTATCTGCCGATGGAGGAGTTGCAGCGCTTCAATTGCCCGGCGATGGACATTCTGCACTACGAGGAAAGCCCGGCCTTCAAGGACTTGATGGAATTCCAGATCGAGCGCGCGCAGCAATACTACCGTCAGGCCTGGGAAATGCTGCCGGCGGCGGACCGCAAGTCTCAGCGCCCCGGCCTGCTGATGGCCGCGATCTACCGCGCCACGCTGGAGGAGATCAAGCTGGACGGCCCGGCCAAGGTGCTCAATCAGCGGCTGTCACTGACGCCCATCCGCAAGCTGTGGCTGGCATGGAAAACCTGGACTTTCGGCTACCGGCCGTGAGCTGCGCATGAGCAGGCCGCGCGTCGCCGTGATCGGCGCCGGCTGGGCCGGCCTCGCCGCCGCGGTGGAGCTGGCCGGGCGGGCGGAGCTGACCGTGTTCGAGGCCGGCCGCGAGCCGGGCGGCCGCGCGCGCCGCATCGGCGTGCCCGGCAGCCGGCTGGACAACGGCCAGCACATCCTGATCGGCGCGTATCGCGAATGCCTGCGGCTGATGGCCGCGGTGGGCGTGGACGAGAGCCGGGCCTTGCTGCGCCTGCCGATGAACTGGCGGCGCCAGGGCGGCATCAGCCTGAGCTGCCCGCGGCTGCCGGCGCCCTTGCATCTGGCGGCCGGCCTGCTGACGGCGCGCGGCATAAGCTGGCGCGACAAGGCGCGGCTGGCGCTGGCCTTGCAGCGTTTGAAAGGACAGGGCTGGCGGGTGGAGCCGGATTGCGCGGTGACGCAATGGCTGCTGGAGCAAGGGCAGTCCGAAACGCTGATCCGCGAATTCTGGCGGCCGCTGGTGTTGTCCGGCCTCAACACGCCGCCGGAGCAGGCGTCGATGCGGGTGCTGGCCGCGGTGCTGCGCGACAGCCTGGGCGCGGAGCGCGCCGCCAGCGATCTCTTGCTGCCCAAAGTGGACTTGTCCGCCCTGTTCCCGGAGCCGGCCTGGCGCTGGCTGGCGGCGCGCGGCGCGGATCTGCGCGCCGGCCGGCGCGTGCGCGGCGTGGCGGCGGATTCAACGGGGGTGAGCGTGGACGGCGAGCGCTTCGACGCCGCCGTGCTGGCGGTGGCGCCGTATCACGCGGCGGAACTGACGGCGGATCCAGCGCTGCGCCAGCTGACCGATGCTTATCGTTATTGGCCCATCTACACCGTCTACCTGCAGTTTGAAGGCGCGGTCCGTTTGCCGGCGCCGATGTGCGCCTGCAGCGGCGGCGTCGGCGACTGGCTGTTCGACCGCGGCGCGCTGATGGGCGAGACCGGCTGGGTGGCCGCGGTGATGAGCGCGCCGCAGCATCTGGACGCGCTTGCGCAAGAGGAACTGGCTGCTTTGGTGGAGGCCGACGTGCGCCGGCTTGATCCGCGCGCCGGCCGGCGGCTTGATTTCCGGGTGCTGGCGGAGCGGCGGGCCACTTTTGCCAGTTTGGTCGATATGAGGCGACCGGCGCAGCCAAGCCCGGTACAATCGCTTTATTTGGCGGGAGATTGGACGCATGCTGATTATCCTGCCACTTTGGAGGGGGCCGTCCGAAGCGGCGTCGCAGCCGCCCGCGCGGTGATTGGAAGACTGTGAGCCATCCGGCGGCCGCAGGGGCGCGCCGCCGATGGCCCTGATTACAAGATAGCGAAAAAAAATGACGACAGATATCGCCTCTAACGCATTCAAGGACCGCGTGGTGCTGATTACCGGCGCCTCCCAGGGCATAGGCCGCGAGGCCGCGCTGACGTTGGCGCGTCACGGCGCCACCGTGGTGTTGCTGGCGCGCAGCGTCAAAGGCCTGGAGAAGGTCTACGATGAAATAGCGGCCGCCGGAGGGCCGGAGCCGGCGGCGGTGCCGCTGGACCTGCTGAAGGCGGCGGAGGGCGATTTCAACAATCTGGCGATGATGATCAAGCGCGAGCTGGGCCGCCTGGACGGCATTCTGCACTGCGCCTCGCATTTTTACGCGCTGTCGCCGCTGTCCAATCAGACGGTGGAAGAATGGATGGACCAGTACCGGATCAATACCGTGGCGCCGTTCGCGCTGACCCGGGCCTGTCTGCCGCTGTTGAAGGATTCGCCGGACGCGGCGGTGCTGTTCGTCGGCGAAACCCACGGCTTGCACCCGGCGCCGTACTGGGGCGGTTTCGGCGCGTCCAAGGCCGGCCTCAACTACCTGACCCAGGTGGCGGCCAATGAATGGGACGTTTACCCGCAGTTGCGCGTCAACCAGCTGATCCCGGGGCCGGTGAATTCGCCGCAGCGCAACCGCACCCACCCGGGCGAGGACAAGTCCGAACGCGGCAATCTGTCCGAACTGATGCCGCATTTGCTGTACTGGCTGGGGCCCGCCAGCCAGGGCCGCAGCGGCGAGATCGTGGAACTGGATTTGCGCGCCCGGCGCGCTTGAGGGGAAGGGGGAGGCATGAGCATAGGGCGATGGCTATGGTTGCCGCTGTTGCTGGCGTTGACCGGCTGCAACTGGGTGGGCAACGTCACCGGCTTGACCAAGGACGCCAATAAGGCGATAGGCGCGGCCTGCCGTCAGACCGGCCGTTCGCTGGAAGAGTGCTATCTGCGCAATCCCGAAGCCGACAAGGCGGCGATTTACGCCGGCTGGCGCGAGATGAACGAGTACATGGCCAAGAACAAGCTGGACACCATGGAGCCGCCCCGGGAAGCCTCCGCCTCCGCCGGCATGCCGGCGCCCACCGCCAGCGGCCACGGCGCCGCGTCCGCGCCGGCGGAAAAATCCAGCGCCAACACCTCTCCCTCCGGCCCCAGGCCGCTGAGCAACGAAGAAGCCGAACGCGCCGCGCGCACCGATCCACAAGTGGAGGCGGTGCTGGCGGCCATCCGCAACAAGCCCGCCGGCGAAGGCGGGGAAAAGTCCAAGGCGGCCTCCGGCGCGGAGCCGGAGCAGAAACGCCTGCTCAACATCATCAATGAACTCAATAAGAACAGCCCTGCGCCTGGTTCGCACGGCTGAGCCCGCCCACTTCTTTCCGTTGTCCTGATGGCAAAAATCAAAACCGTATTCAGTTGCGCCGAGTGCGGCGGTCAAACGCCCAAATGGCAGGGCCAATGCCCGCATTGCAACGCCTGGAACACGCTGACCGAGGCGGTGCAGGCCGCGCCGGCGGCCAACGCCCGTTTCCAGTCCTGGAGCGACAGCGCCACCCAGGTGCAAAAGCTGTCCGATGTGCAAACCGAGGAAGTGCCGCGCGATCCGTCCGGCATCGACGAGCTGGACCGGGTGCTGGGCGGCGGCGTGGTGCGCGGCGCGGTGATCCTGATCGGCGGCGATCCCGGCATCGGCAAATCCACGCTATTGCTGCAAGCGCTGTCCGAAATCGGCGCGCGCCGCAAAGTGCTCTATGTGTCCGGCGAGGAATCGCCGCAGCAGATCGCGCTGCGCGCCACCCGTTTGGCGGTGGCCACCGAGCGCGTCAACCTGCTGGCGGAAATCCGGCTGGAAGCCATCCTGGAAACGCTGAAGCGCGAGCAGCCGGAAGTGGCGGTGATCGACTCCATCCAGACCCTGTACACCGACCAGGTGACCTCGGCGCCCGGCTCGGTGTCCCAGGTGCGCGAATGCGCGGCGCAGCTGACGCGCATGGCCAAGCAGACCGGCATCACCATCCTGCTGGTGGGACACGTCACCAAGGAAGGTTCGCTGGCCGGCCCGCGCGTGCTGGAGCACATGGTGGACACCGTGCTGTATTTCGAGGGAGATTCCCACTCCAATTACCGGATGATACGCGCGATTAAGAACCGTTTCGGCGCGGTCAACGAGCTGGGCGTGTTCGTGATGACGGACCGCGGCCTCAAGGGCGTGTCCAATCCCTCGGCCATCTTCCTGTCCTCTTACCGCGACGATGTGTCCGGCTCCTGCGTGCTGGTCACCCAGGAGGGCAGCCGGCCCTTGCTGGTGGAAATCCAGGCCTTGGTGGACGACTGCCACGGCTTCCAGCCCAAGCGCCTGACCGTGGGCCTGGAGCAGAACCGCCTGGCCATGTTGCTGGCGGTGCTGCACCGCCACGGCGGCGTCGCCTGCTTCGATCAGGACGTGTTCCTCAACGCGGTGGGCGGGGTCAAGATCAACGAACCGGCGGCCGATCTGGCCATCATCCTGGCCATGGTGTCCTCCTTGCGCAACAAGCCCTTGCCGGAAAAGCTGGTGGTGTTCGGCGAAGTGGGCCTGGCCGGCGAGGTGCGCCCGGTGGCGCGCGGCCAGGAGCGCTTGAAGGAAGCGGCCAAGCTGGGCTTCACCCGCGCCATCGTGCCGCAGGCCAACAGCCCGCGCCAGCCGATAGAAGGGCTGCGGGTGATCGCGGTGGAGCGCCTGGATCAGGCGGTGGAATTCTGCCGCGAGTGAGCGGCAAGAGCCTGTTTACGATCTGCTGCGTCTCGCTTTAGCTCGCGAGATCGTAAACAGACTCTAAGAAAGCGGATAGCGAATGATAGAAGACCGAGACATAGAAGCGGAACGCCCTTATCTGTTCCGCTACGCGCTGGCGCAATTGCGCGAGAAGGACGCCGCCGACGAGGCGGTGCAGGAAACGCTGCTGGCGGCGCTGGAGTCCCGCGCCTCCTTTAGCGGCAAATCCACGCTGCGCACCTGGCTGACCTCCATCCTGCGCTTCAAGCTGATCGACGCCTTGCGCCGCAAGGGCAAGGAGAAGCTGTTCGAATCGCTGGAGAACGAGGCCGACGACGGCGATTTCGACGGTCTGTTCAGCCGGGACGGCCATTGGCGCGAGCCGGTCAAGGCCTGGAGCGGGCCGGAGCAGTCCTTGATCTCGCGCCAGTTCTGGGAGGTGTTCGAGCAGTGTTCGGAAGTGATGCCGCGCCGCACCGCGATGGTGTTCGTGATGCGCGAGGTGATGGGCATGGAGATCGCGGAGATCTGTAAGAATCTGGAGATCAGCGCGACCAACTGTTCCGTATTGCTGTATCGCGCCCGCATGAGCTTGCGGGAATGTTTTTCGATTCGCTGGAGCCGGGAGGCTAGCGTATGAAGTTGAGTTGTCGTCAGGCCAGCCGTTTGATCTCGGCCTCGCAGGATCGTCCCTTGAGCCAGTGGGAACACGTGCGTCTGCGCGTGCACCTGTTCATGTGCGGCAATTGCCGCAATTTCTCGCAACAGCTGAAGCAGTTGGGGGAGGCCGCGCGCAAGGCGGGGCGCGGGGAGTAGCCATTTGAAAGCGCAAGGGGAAACCGGCCTTCTGGCCGGTTTTTTCTTGCCCGCGGCGCGGGATAAAAAGAAGCCGGCGCAAGCCGGCTTTTAACTTCAAGGGTGGTAAGAAAAAATCAGCGCTTGCGCTTGCCGCCGCTCTTGGCCGCCGCGCACTGGTGCGGGCAGGCGGCGCATTGGCTGTCGTTGAGGCCGGCTCCGGTGAGCGATTGCTTGAGCGCACAGACCGAGCGGCGGCAGGCGATGAAGCGGATCTGGTTTTCCGAGGCCAGTTCGCGGAAATGGCGCATCACGTTGTGGCCCAGAAAATCGGTGAACAGAATCAAGAGGTCGGTGCCGGCCGGCAGGCGGTCCACCTTGCGCTGGTGCGAGCTGTTGCGGCCGCTGACGTGACGATGGATGTTGATGCCGAAATCGCGCAGCACATCCGGAATATTGCCGAGGGTATCGGCTCCCACAAGCATGGCATTCATTGGACATCCCTCCTGGGTGAATTTTTAGAAATGATAATCGTTATCATTTAGCCGGTCAATCACAAACTTTGAAAATGGCAATCAGGACAGGGGTGAACTGTGGCGGATCGGTCGCGCCGCGTGGGCCGATTGCCCGAGAGAGCGGCGCCGGCGGCGGGTCTTGCATGAGCGCGCTTCATGCCGGGCCGGCGCGCGGGGCGAGGGCGGCCGGCTGGCCGGCGTGGCGTAATCCGCGGCCGCGCCGCCTGCCGGAGGAGATTTAGAAAGTGGCATCTGAATAATGCATGGCAGCCACCAGCTTTTTACATGTAACAAGTATTAAAAACACAGAATAAGAAGTATTTACGCTGCGCTGTTTTTAACGCAATTGCAAAAAAGCAACATGCTTACGGGATAGATGCATGCCTTTTTTTTGTAGTTTCTGCTCTAGGTATGCGATGAGGGTTTTTGTATATTGGATTTCTAATGCCGGTTAGACGCTTGTTTAATAAAGGTTTTGAGCCCTTAAGAATCATTGCTTAAAACATAGTGCCTGCTCGCTCTGAAGATGGCGGGGGGCCGCCGCGGAAAAGTTTATTGACGCTGATCATGATTAATTCGCACACTCGGATCGCCTTCGGTTCAGATCAAAAAATGAGCACAACGATGCTCTGAATAGAGCCATAAACCCGACGAGGTCAGTGGCCGGATGAACTTACAAGGGATTGGAGAATCATGAACTATCGCAAGAAGAGAATCGCGCTGGCGCTCGCCATGCTCGGCGCCGGAGCCATGCCTCTGGCCCATGCGGACGACGCAAGCGGCACCCTGGACCGAGTGGAGATCACCGGCTCCAACATCAAGCGCTCCATCAAGCAGGAGCAGGCGATCCCGATGACCATCATCAAGACCGACGACCTGATCAAACAGGGCATGACGTCGGTTGAGCAAGTGGTCAACAGCCTAGCCGCCAACCAGTCCTCCCAGGGGGCCAACGCCGCGGTGGGCGCTTCCACCGGGGGGGCTTCCTACGCCAGCCTGCGAGGCCTGGGTCACCAGTACACCTTGATCCTGCTGGACGGCCGCCGCATCGTGAACCAGCCAATGGACGGCACCTCGGTCGACCTCAACGCCATTCCGCTGACGGTGATAGACCGCATCGAAGTGGTGCGCGACGGCGCTTCCGCCATCTACGGCACCGACGCCATCGGCGGCGTGATCAACTTCATCACCAAGAAAACCATGCAGGGCCTGTCCATCGGCGGCGAGTTTCTGTCCCCGCAGCGTTCCGGCGGCCAGGAGCGCAGCGTCAACCTGTCCTACGGCTACGGCGATCTGGGCAAGGACGGCTTCAATATCTACGGCGCTTACGAGTATCACAAGACCAACAAGATCATGGCCACCCAGCGTGATTTCGCGTCTCAGATCACCAGCAGCACCAAGCGCAGCGTCAACAGCTTTCCCCCCAACTACCTGTTGCCCAGCGGCGACCTGATTACCGGCTCGCCCAATTGCGCGCCGCCGTATTCGACGCCGGACGGCAGCGGCGCTTGTTCGCAGCTGTATTCGCTGTATCCGTCCATCCAGCCCGAGGTCGAGCAGCAGACCGGCGTGCTCAAGGGCACCACCCGCATCGGCGACCACGAGCTGTCCTTGCAATATCTGGTGACCGAAACCAAGAACACCACCTGGGTGGCGCCGACGCCGTTCTCCGGCGACGTGACTTCGCCGACCGCGCCGGGTCAGAACCCGGCGGACGGCCCGTTCCCGGTGTATGGCCGCTCGGTGCCGGCCGGCGCGCGCGTGGACAGCACCACCGCCACCACCCAGCGTTTGCAGATGAATCTGGAGGGCTTGATCGCCGGTTGGGATTACCGCGCCGGTCTCGGCCACTCGGAAAGCAAGGTCACCCACGATCTGGACGGCGGCTACCTGAGCCAGAGCAAGCTGCAGAGCGCGTTGAACAGCGGCTTCGATCCAGGGACTTCCGATCCGGCCGCCTGGAAACCGTTCTCGTCCAGCGGCCGCATCGAGCAGGCCAAGTCCAAACTCGATCTGGCGGATTTCAAGGTCAGCAAGGAAGTGCTGCAACTGCCGGCCGGCATGCTGGCGGTGGCCATCGGCGCCGAGGCGCGCCGCGAAACCATCGAGCATACCTACAACCATGCGCTGTCCACCGACACCCTGAGCACCGGCCTGACCAAAACCAACGACGGCAGCGGCCAGCGCAGCGCCCAGGCCTTGTACGGCGAGCTGGACATCCCGGTGATCAAGCATCTGGACGCCAACCTGGCGGTGCGTTACGACCACTACAGCGATTCCGGCAGCTCGGTGAATCCCAAGGTGTCGCTGAAGTACCAGCCGGTGCCGCAACTGCTGCTGCGCAGTTCGGCCAGCACCGGCTTCCGCGCGCCGTCGCTGTACGACATTAATCAACCCGCCCAGCAGCAGCTGACCGCCAAGAACTACACCGACCCGGTATTGTGCCCGGGCGGCGTGGCGCAGCCGGGCGCCGGTTCGTCCTCTTGCGTCAAGACGCAGCAAAATCTGCTGACCGGCGGCAACAAGAGCCTGCAGCCGGAAAAATCCTCGTCCATCTCCTTCGGCATGGTGCTGGAGCCGGTCAAGGACCTGACCACCAGCGTGGACTTCTGGTGGACCAATATCCAGAACTCCATCGGTTCGCTGAACGAGCAGACCATCTTCGCCAACCCGGGCAAATACGCCAATTTGTTCGTCCGGGATTCGAAGAACAATCTGCTGTACGTGACCGACCTCACCGACAACCTGGGCAACACCAGCGCCGCCGGCGTCGACCTGGGTTTCTCCTACCGTCTGCCGCGCACCTCGGTTGGCGATTTCACGGTGAATCTGGACGGCACTTACATCAGTAAGCACAGCTTCCAGTACGAGAAGGGCGGAGACTACCACAGCGATCTGGGCGCCTATGTCAACGGCAGCCCCACCTTCCGCTGGCAGCACAATCTGGCGCTGAACTGGATGCGCGGCTCGTGGAGCGGCATCTTGGCCCAGGCTTACAAGTCCGGTTACACCGATTCCGACCCCAGCCACATGGTCAAGCCTTACTCCACCTGGAACCTGTCCGGATCCTACGCCTGGAACAAGCAACTGACCGTGACCGCCGGCATCAAGAACCTGTTCGACCAACTGCCGCCGTGGAGCAATCAGGGCGAAACCACGCCCCAGGGCTATGACCCGCGCTTCACCGACGCGGTGGGCCGAGCCTACTTCGTGAAGGCCAGCTACAAGATGTAACTCCGCCATGCCGGGACGGCCTTGCGCCGCCCCGGCTGGAGGGAGGACGCAGGAACCGGCTTTCGCGCGAAGGCCGGAGTGGCAAATGGCGGCCGCGCCGGCTCCGCCCGCTCACAAGGCGGGGAGGGGCCGGTCTAGTCGCCGCAATTGTGGGTATAAACATGACGAGCATCACAGCCAGAGGAATCGGCGGTCCCCCGCCCAAGCGCCGCATCGCGGGCTTGGTCGGCGTGATCGTCTTCCATGCACTGTTGATCTACGCGCTGGTGTCGGGCCTGGCCCAGGGCGTGGTCAAAGTGATCCAGCAAAAAGTGGAAGTGGCGGTCATCAGCGAACCGCCGCCGCCTCCGCCCCCTCCGCCCCCCAAAATAGAAAAAGTGGTGCAGCCCACCGCCGCGCCCAAGCCGCAAGCCTATGTGCCGCCGGTGGTCAATCCGCCGCCGGTCACCTCCACGGCCAACGCGATCCAGTCCACCACCTCGGACCCGGCGCCGCAGCCGGCGCCCACCCCCGCCCCGGCGGTGGAGGCGCCCAAGGGCCCGGTGTCGGCCAAGGCCAACTGCACCCAGCTGCAAGCCCCGG